>CAMFRJ010000205.1 GCA_945981915.1 uncultured Erysipelotrichaceae bacterium | reverse complement strand
CTTAGTCTCGTGGGCTCGGAGATGTGTATAAGAGACAGGTGTCCAATAACATGTTCTTTGATTGGATTTGTTGTTCTTGTCTATATTTATACGACTTTGAAATATGGTATTGAGATGAATGTTTATCAGGGAATAGAAGCAGGGGGATTTAATCCAATACTTGTTATTGAATGGAAACAATTTTATCGATTAATCACTGCTAATTTCATTCATTTTGGACTCATGCATATTTTTTGTAATGCCTATTCTTTATATAATTTAGGAATGGTCATGGAAAGAATTATCGGTCAAAAGAAATATCTTTTAGTTATTGTTGTTTCGATGTTATCAACAACGGTGATACCACTTCTTTTATATTTTATTAATGGTGCAGGATATAATTCAATCATGGGTGGTGTTTCAGGCGTTATTTTTGGTTTGATTGGTTCATTACTGGCGTTAGCGTTGTTATATAAAGACGTTTATATGTATCTATTCAAACAGATTGCTTCAAGTGTGATCTTGATGTTGATATTATCATTTATGTTACCATCAATTTCTTTAACAGGTCATATTGGAGGAATGATTGGTGGTTTTGTTGTGACATGGATCATAGAAAAAGGAGATCTATCAAAAAGAAGATTAATCAATTAGGGGTGTTATCAATGAGTTTTCAAGAAAAATATGATGAATATAAGCAAAGAAGAGAAGCAAAAAAGTTTTTTAATCAAAATAACGATTATCATTTAGACGTCTTAGACTATTTCAAATTATTACTTGTTGGAACGAGTGTGGGAACTATTCTATCAGTTTTTTTTAATGTGCTTATGGTACAATTGTCGGTGAGCTTATCTATTTTTTATTTGTTTACAGGCTATGGTGTAGGATATGCTGTTTTAAAAGTTGCTAAATATGGCAGTAACAAGACAGGAATTATTTGTATCATCTGTTACTTATTAAGCATTTGGTTAGGTGAATCTTTATTTTTAGCTTTGACAATGATGTATTTTCAAGGTCATGTTTCTTTGCTCTATTATTTATATATTGGGTTAAATGGATTATTACATTGTCATGTTTTCACATATTTATTTATTTTTGCAGGAGCTTTTATTGCTTATTCTATAGGAAAAGATTGAAATAGGTGATGATAAAGGAGGTGTATGAATGCTTAACAAAAAAATAGCAGTTTTCTTATGTGTTGTTTTGTTGTTAATGACAGGATGCGCCAATTCATCAGGACAAGAGAAAAAAAATGAAAGTTTGCGGGATAATACGCCTGTTGTTAAAGAAGTGAGTACTCCAGGGACACAGGTCTTGGGTAATGATGTGGTTGATATAGATGTCTCGCATAGTGATCAGGGATATATTGTTGTTGAATATAAGGGGAAGAATCCTAAAGTGAAGATACAGATCACAACACCTGATCAGGTAGTTTATACATATGATAAATATTCCGGAAAGGAAGTTTTTCCTTTAACTGGAAATAATGGAAACTATGTGATCAATATTTTTGAAAATATCTCAGGAACATCATATAGTAAAGCTTATTCTGGACAGTTTCAAGTCAACTTGGAAAATGAATATATCACATATCTTTATCCCAATCAGTATGTTAATTTTAATGCTTCTACAAAAGCAATACAAAAAGGAAAAGAATTAGCAAAAGATTGTTATAATGATTTAGATGTTGTTGAAAATGTTTTTGATTTTATGGTCAATCATATAGAATATGATTATTCAAAAGCTAAAAATGTTGAAAATGGATATATACCTGTTGTTGATCATGTTCTAGAAGAAAAAAAGGGAATTTGCTTTGATTATGCTGCATTAATGGCGACAATGTTAAGAACTCAACAAATACCAACAAGATTAGAGATTGGGTATGCAGGTGAAATTTATCACGCTTGGATATCAGTCTATACAAAAGAGTCAGGATGGATAGAAGATTTGATTCAATTTGATGGAAAAAATTGGCAATTAATGGATCCGACTTTTTTAGCAGGAAAATTAAATGATGAAAAAGCCAGAAAATATGTCAGTGATAAGAGTCATTATCAACTGAAATATAAATATTAGGAGGGTATATATGGCAAATATATCTAATGAGGAAATTGTTGCATTTTCTAATCAAATGGTCATGATATTACAAGCAGGGATTTCTCCCAATGAAGGATTTCAAATCATTAAGGAAGATGCACAAAATGAAGAAACTGCACAATTGTTTTTACAAATGGATGAGTTAGCCCAATTAGGAGAGCCTTTTTCACAAGTTATTAAAGAAAGTCATGTTTTTCCATCATATTACGAAAATATGGTGACTATTGGAGAACAAGCAGGAAGATTAGAAGAAGTTCTTGCTTCTTTAAGCCAATATTATCAAAGACAAGATGATCTTTCTCAAACGATAAAAAGTGCTTTAACGTATCCTTTTATCATGCTTTTCATGATGATTGCAGTTGTTATTGTGTTAGTTGCGAAAGTTTTACCTATTTTTGATCAAGTTTATCAACAATTAGGAACTACTGTGACTGGCTTTTCAAGATCTTTAATGAATATAGGAATGTGGTTATCAAAATATTCGATTGTCATTATTGCTTTGATTTTATTTGTTATCCTGTTGGTAATTTATTTATTGAAATCAAAAAAAGGAAAAAAGAAATTAAAAGTTATTTTAACGAAATTACCATTTTCAAAAGGTATTTATGCTGATATGGCTGTTAGTCGTTTTGCAGGAAGTTTATCAATTGCCTTAAAAAGTGGTTTAGATATACAAGATAGTCTTACTTTGGTGGCAAATATTGTTGATCATCCTGTCATTTCAAAGAAAGTGTTGAAATGTAAAGAAATGGTTGATCAACAGGAGAATTTTGATCAGGCAGTGAATCAGACACATTTATTTTCTGGTCTATATGCAAGGATGTTTGCGGTCAGTGTAAAGACGGGATCAAGTGATGAAGTGATGGAAAAGATTGCGCAGGGTTATAATGAACAGGCAGAAAATAAGCTTGAAAATCTTATCACAATCATTGAACCAACGTTGGTTGCTATTTTAGCAATCATAGTGGGTGTTATTCTTTTATCTGTTATGCTACCACTCATTTCAATCATGGCAAGTTTGTAGGTGACAACAATGAAAATAAGAATTACAAAGAAAAAATATGATATCTTTTCTGTATTGTCTTATCTATTTATGTTGGTTATGATTTGTATCATTTTTATTGGAATCCAACAGGTCTTTGATAGCACATCAGATAAAGAAAAAGAATCCTTACAAAATGCTATTACTCGTAATATTATTGAATGTTATGCTTTGGAAGGAAGATATCCTGAAAGCTTGGATTATATAG
>CAMFRJ010000204.1 GCA_945981915.1 uncultured Erysipelotrichaceae bacterium | reverse complement strand
GTATACATGTTGATTTTATTCAGACAATTAAGATGGTAGATAATTATTTACCTGTCTTTGATATGGATGAGCAAAAGAATATTGATAAAAATATTCCCCAACAAATTGAATTGGCTAAAGACAATATTGAAAAAAGAGTTCATTTCATTCCTCAACCGACAAAGAAAGGACGTGAAGCCTTTGAAAGGGTTTCAAAAAGATTTGAAGAACATCCTGAATTGAATAACGGTGAGTCTATCGTGATGACTGATCGGTGTGTTGGTTGTGGAATATGTCAACAAGTTTGTCCAATTGGAAATATTGAACTAGCAAATAAAAAAGCAAAACGTATTCATAAGACATGTGACTTTTGTTTGGCATGTGTTCATAACTGCCCTTTCAAAGCTATCGATGTAAAAAATGAAAAAAATCCAGATGCACGCTATCGTCATCCACAGATTTCTTTAAAAGATATTGTCAAAGCAAATAATCAATTAAACAAAGGAGAAACAAGATGAAACAAAGAAGATTAGGAAAAACAGATATGTATGTCAATCCAGTAGGACTTGGATGTATGGGATTGTCACATGCTAGTGGAACACCAACTCCCAAAGAAGAAGCAGTTAAAATATTACAAGAAGCCCATCAAATAGGATATAATTTTTATGATACTGCAGAATGCTATACAGGTATCAATCCAGATGGGACAATCAACTATAATGAAGAAATTGTCGGAGAAGCTATCAAAGATTTTAGAGATGAAATCGTATTATGTACAAAATTTGGTGTCACACATAAAGGAGATCATTTAGAATTAGATAGTTCTCCTGAAAGAATCAGAAAGTCTATAGAAGGATCATTAAAGAAACTACAAACTGATTATATTGATATCTATTACCAACATAGAATTGATCCTCATGTTGAACCTGAAGTTGTCGCTGGAGTCATGAAAGAACTAATTGAAGAAGGAAAAATAAAAGCTTGGGGTATTTCGGAAGTTAATGAAGACTATCTTAGAAGAGCCCATGCAGTGTGTCCAGTGACGGTGATTGAAAATAGATATTCAATGATGGCGAGATGGTATGAAAAGTTGATGCCAGTATGTCAAGAACTAGGCATTACCTATGTTGCTTTTTCACCATTGGCTAATGGGGCATTGACAGGAGCTTATCAGTCAAAAAATGATTTTGGAAATGGAGAACAGGATTTTAGACCAAATATGCCTCAATATAGTGATGAAGGAATTAAGAAAACGAATGAATTATTAGAAGTTGTTAATCAAATTGGTCAAATTCATCAAGCAAACAGCGCACAAATGTCACTGGCTTGGATGATGAATAAATATGATTTCATTATTCCAATTCCAGGATCAAGAAAAATAGAAAGATTAAAATCTAATTTTGAAGCAGGAAATATTGAACTAAGCCAAGAAGAATTAAAAGTGCTTGATGATCAATTAGATGCTATGGAATTTAAGGTTTTTGGTGGACATTAATAAAGGAGATAAAAAAGATGAAAACATTTGAATTAAATAATCAAACAATGATACCAGCAGTAGGATTTGGAGTTTTCCAAATTCCTAATAATGGACCAACATATGATGCAACCTTAGCTGCTTTAAAAGCAGGGTATCGTCATATTGATACAGCAGCAGGTTATATGAATGAAAGTGATGTCGGTAAAGCGGTTAAAGATAGTGGAATTGCAAGAGAAGAGATATTTATCACTTCTAAATTATGGTTACAAGATTATGGTTATGAAAATGCAAAGAAAGGGATTGAAAATTCTTTAAAAGCATTGGATACAGATTATATTGATCTCTATTTATTACATCAACCATATGGAGATTACTTAGGTGCTTGGAAAGCATTAGAAGAAGCTTATCAAGCAGGGAAGATCAAAGCAATCGGTATTTCTAATATAACAGTGAATTTATGGAATAAATTTAAAGATGGTATGACGATCATGCCAGCAGTGAATCAAGTGGAATTTAATCCTTTTACCCAACAAAAAGAATTAAGAAAAGTGATGGATGAAAACAATATTCGCTTAGAAGCATGGTTTCCATTAGGACATGGAAATAAAGATTTATTAGAAAACGAAACAATTGTTTCATTAGCTCATCAATATAATAAGAATGCAGGTCAAATTATTTTGAGATGGATCTATCAAGAAGGTGTCATTTCTTTACCTAAATCAACAAATCCTGAAAGGATGAAAGGAAATATTGATATCTTTGATTTTGCATTGACAGATGATGAAATGAAAGCAATCCAAGCATTAGATACAGGAAAGGCAACCCATAATCCAGAAGATCCAGCGAATGAAACAAGATTGATGGGATTAAAAATACATGATTAAGGAGAAAAAACAATGGAATATATCACATTAAATAATGGAATAAAGATGCCTCAAGCAGGATTTGGAGTTTTTCAAGTCAAAGATCAAGAAGAATGTACAAGAGTTGTATTAGATGCCATAGATGCAGGATATCGTTTGATTGATACAGCTCAATCTTATGGAAATGAAGAAGCAGTAGGGAAAGCTATTCAATTATCTTCTGTACCAAGAGAAGAGTTGTTTATTACAACAAAAGTATGGATTTCAAATTATGGTTATGAAAATGCAAAAGCTTCTGTAGAAGAATCTTTAAAGAAACTACAATTAGATTATATTGATTTGGTCTTATTACATCAACCATTCAAAGATTATCATGGAGCATATAGAGCTTTAGTTGATTTATATAAGGAAAGGAAGATCAAAGCAATAGGTGTATCTAATTTCTATCCGGATCGTTTGGTAGATTTATGTTTAGATACAGATGTTGTTCCTGCAATCAATCAAGTCGAAGTCAATCCATTCCATCAACAAGATAAAGCTTTAGAATATAATCAAAAATATGGAGTTCAATTAGAAGCATGGGCACCATTTGCTGAAGGGAAAAATGGAATCTTTACCAATGAAACATTGATGGAGATCGGGAAGAAATACAATAAGAGTGTAGGACAAGTTATCTTAAGATGGTTAGTGCAAAGAGGAATTGTCCCACTAGCAAAAACAGTTAGAAAAGAAAGAATGAAAGAAAACTTAGATATCTTTGATTTTGAATTATCTCAAGAAGATATGGACACAATTGCATCACTTAATAAAGATACAAGTTCTTTCTTCTCACATTATGATCCAGCAACAGTAGAAATGATTTGTGGATTAAAAAGATAAATGATCTGAATAAGGCTTTTACTAATCAATAAAAGCCTTTTCTAAAATAAAAAAACAATGAATAAAAGTATGCGTAAGTAAAGGAGATAAGTTTCATGAAGACAATTGAGCTAAGCAATGGTATGTTGATG
>CAMFRJ010000203.1 GCA_945981915.1 uncultured Erysipelotrichaceae bacterium | reverse complement strand
ATATAAGGATAAAAGATGAATACATTGAAGTAGATGAAAAGATTTATAAAGTATGCAAAGCAAGTTATAATAAATTATATTATACATATCAACAAGAAGTAGCTAAATCCGTCTTACATTATGGAGACATTGATTTAGCTGCTTCTTTTTCTTTGCCAGACAATAAAAACATAATAGATAAGCTATGGTTAAAAGATGTAGTTAATGTCATTTATCAAGAAATAGATTTATTAGATGATTTAGATAAAAAGATTGCTATTGAGGCTTTTATTTATGAATATTCTGATACACAAATAGCAAAACATCTTCATCTCACACGACAGGCAATAACTTATAGAAAAAAGAAAATTCAGAAACTTCTTCAAAAAAAGTTAAAAAAACTTTTGCACTTTGATGAGTAATTTCTGCGTATATGCATGAAAGGACAAGTTGAAGGAGGAACGTGAATGGAACAAATAAAAGCATGGATTTATTGTCGTATCAATCCAAATACATCAAGATCATTACTGTACTTTCAAAATGATCAGCTAGAAGAAATTGCTGAAAAATGTAATATGGAAGTCATTGGTCATACACATGTTATTTCATATGGTAAGTATCTGAATTCTTATGAAATGAAAACACTTATCACAGAAATTAAGCAAAGGAACTTTGATGTGTTATTAATTAACAGTCCAATGAGAATTAGTATTTATCCTGATATTTTTGAAGAATTTGAATTATTATGTCGATTATATAATGTCAGAGTCCTTTCATATATCGACTACATAAACAGTTAAGTCATGAATATCAGCTGTAGAAGTCCCCCTCCTTTTCCTATGTTCACGAAAGGAGGAGGAATGGCCTACAATTATAATAAGGAATATGCTAAATGGAAAAGATGGAAGGAGAAGGAAGAAGAACTGTTGAAACAGCATGATGCTTCAAAAAAGATGATTACTGAACTACGTGAATATGACTGGTCACAATTCAATTCTGATCGTCGCTATAAAAGGCATCAAAATGTTACAAATGATATCTTCTTTACAATATCCCCTCAAGACTTCAGAAAAGATTTTTATACAGTTGATGATATATTAGACTCTATAGAAGATGAGGCACTTTATGAATATCTCAAAGAGGAAGATCCAAAGCTTCTGTCGGTCATATTATTAAAGACTCAAGGTTACAGTATCAAAGAGATTTCTGAAATAATTAAGCTTCCAGTCAGTACAATTTATCAGAAAACTGCAAAAATTAAAAAAAATTTTAAAAATCTTAGAAAATAAGCCGTTTTCAAGGCCTATATAGTGAAGACAAAAAATGTTCTTCATTTGAGACCCTTGAAAACCGAATAACAACTTATCAACACTTTATAATAGATATCCTTATTCAATACGCCATGACCATTTGAATATGAATGAGAGCGAAAACTATTGAATTAACAGGTGACAGGCAATCACTTTAATAAAGATATTTATTTGACAATGATACACCTGCACGTCAGTTGCATGAGATACCATGCGATGGTGAAATTCCAGTGAGAACTTACGCTACGGTTCTGTTGATAAGTATTCCCTAGTTTCGGGTAATCAGGGATAAATGTGAAACAAAGATTCATACTCTAAAAGCGAATAAACTAACAATAGTTTATTCGTCATACATAGGAGGAGAAAAATGAAGATTAAAAGAGGACAGATCTATTTAGCAGATTTAGGTGAAGGATATGGTAGTGAACAAGGAGGTATTCGTCCTGTTCTGGTTGTACAAAACAATAAAGGAAATAAGCATTCCCCTACCATACTTGTAGCGTGTATTACAAGCAAGGCACATTCCAAACATTATTTACCAACCCATTATGTTATTCCAAAACATGTTGGCTTAAAATATGATTCAATGGTCATGATGGAACAAATCAAGGTGATTGACGAAAAAAGAATCATCAAATACATAGGTAAGCTGTCTCCAAGATTTATGAAAATATTAGATAAAAAAATCAAAATAAGTTTTGGACTCACTTATCCGTACTATAAAAGGAGAAAAAAATAAAATGATGAGAACAGACATTCTTCAATTCAGTGGTGCAAATGTACCTATTTCCGTTGTTGCCAAAATAATGAAAAAAGATAAAAATTTTGTAAGAATAGGTATTCAAGAAAACTGGTTACCTATTGGTGTTGCCTACAAAAAAAATGGTTCTTCAGAGTATTCATATTATGTTTCACCAAAGAAATTATATGAATATACTGGATATATCTATGAAGAATAATTGTCAAAGGTGCAAATTCAATATTTGCACCTTTTTTATTTTATTGAACTTTATCTTATGATTAGTAGCGAAAGGAGTGACAAGTGATGAAATTACCTAATGGATTTGGAAGCATATATAAGTTAAAGGGAAACAGGAGAAATCCCTATATGGTCGTACTCACAACCGGATATGTTAAGGTTAAGAACAACATGAAAAGAGAAAAAATGATTTTAGGTTACTACTCTACCAAGAAAGAAGCATTAGTTGCCCTGACAGAATATCACGAAAATCCTTATGACATTAAAATACACACTATAACTTTTGCTGAAGTATATGAAAAATGGAGCGAAGACCATTTTAAAACATTAAAGAATAAATCATCAATGAGAACTTATACAGCAGCCTTTAAACACTCTGAACCACTTCATAACATGAGATTCAGGGACATAAGACCCAATCATCTTGAAAAGGTTATTGAAAATGCTAATGTTGGTCAGGCAACAAAATCAAGAATGAAGTCTATGTATAACCTTTTATATAGATATGCATTAAAATACGATATTGTAGAAAAAAACTATGCAGAATTATGTAAGTCTGTGCATGTTGAGAAATTAAAAGACAGAATTCCTTTTTCTGGAGAAGAAATTGAAAATTTATGGTCACGTTCTGATGATCTGCCTTTCGCTGACATGATTCTGATAGGTATTTATACTGGTTTAAGACCTATTGAATTAATAAGCATTAAAAATGAAAATATTCATTTAAAAGAAGGATACCTGATTGGTGGTACGAAAACAAAAGCCGGAACTAATCGAGTTGTCCCCATACGTCAGGAAATAAAACCTTTAATTGAAAACAGAATAGATATGAATAATGAGTATCTCTTTAATGACTACAATATGTTTACCCATGACAATACACCTCTTTCATATGATAAGTATAGAGGTAGATTTAGAAAGGTAATGACAGCTTTAGAAATGACACATTCTCCTCATGAAACAAGACACACATATATAACGTGTGCTAAAAAAAGTAAACTTAATGACTATATATTAAAAAAAATAATTGGACATGAAATAAGTGATGTGACTGAAAAGGTATATACAC
>CAMFRJ010000202.1 GCA_945981915.1 uncultured Erysipelotrichaceae bacterium | reverse complement strand
GAGAGTGTAAAATTAACTGTGTAAGTCAGGAGCGCGCGGCCTGACAAACACAGTTTTTATTATATCTATGATATAATTAGGAGGAAAGAAGGATATGGATATGGCTAGAATTAAACGTGACCCTAAGAAAGTCGCACTTGCGCAAGCCATTCTTGAAGCTTACAACCCTGAATCGGTTGAAGACATGAATGACGCTCTCAAAGATTTATTTGGACCTTTATTTGAATCAATGCTACAAGGTGAAATGAATAATCATCTTGGATATGAATCTAATTATAAGGGTGCTAAAAAAACAAAAAACAGAAGAAATGGTTATACAAAGAAAACTCTTAAAACATCCCAAGGTGAAATTGAAATAGAATCACCTAGAGATAGAGATGGATCATTTGAGCCAATACTGGTTCCTAAAAGAAAAAAAGATGTATCAGCTATTGAAGGAAAAGTACTGGCGATGTATGCAAGAGGAATGTCTCAAAGAGACATCTCTAAAACCATAGAAGATATCTATGGCTTTTCAGTATCACATGAAATGATATCTGATATTACTGATGCAATATTACCAGAACTGGAAGAATGGAAAAATAGACCTCTAAAAAAATGCTATCCATTCTTATTTGTAGATTGTATGTATGTTTCACTTAAACAGGATTACGAAGTTAATCAATGTGCAGTATATGTCATTCTAGGCTATGATCTTGAAGGGAATAAAGAAGTATTAGGTTTATGGTTGTCTCCTACAGAAAGTAAGAATCAATGGATGCAAATCTTTGATGAATTAAAGGCCAGAGGATTAGAAGATGTATTCTTTATTTCTATGGATGGCGTATCTGGATTAGAAGAAGGAGCTAAGGCAATCTTCCCTAAAGTGGTTGTACAGCGATGTATTGTACATCTCATCAGAAACTCAATGAAATATGTTCCATCTAAAGATTATAAAAAGTTTACTGCATCTATCAAACGCGTCTACTCTGCATCGAGTTTAAAAGCAGCACAGACTGCATTTGAATCATTCCAAAATGAATGGTCACAATATCCAGGTGCTGTAGATGTCTGGGTCAGAAATTTTAAACACGTTGAACAACTTTTCAATTATGGTAGTTCAGTAAGAAAAGTCATGTATACAACGAATGCGATTGAAGCAGTGAATTCAAGTTTTAGAAAAGTAACGAAAAAAGGAACATTTCCAAATGAAAATGCATTATTTAAACTTCTTTATTTACGTATAAAAGAATTAAATAATAAATGGGAAAAAGGACATGTACCTAATTGGTCAATGGTACTTAATCAATTAATGATTGATGATAAATTTAAGACGAGAATTGATCATTATCTTACATTATAAACTGATAATTTAAAGTATTTGAAAGGCCAACATCTTTTGTTGGCCTATTTGTGCTTAAATCAACTTATGCACTCTTGAATATTTATCAATAATCATTGTGCAGAAAGAAACTTACAAAAAATTAAATTTACTTACACACTTTTATTGACAAACCCTAAAGAAGATGCATTTTGCACCTTCTTTATTTTAATAACATCTCTAATATTCTGATCATTTCATCAATTTTTTTATCTTGTTCTTCACTATTGAAGGCATCATGAACACAATGTTTCATATGAGATGCCAAAACTTCCTGATTTGCTTTTTTTAAAACTGCTTGACTAGCCATAATTTGATGGGAAATATCAACACAATAACGATCTTCTTCAATCATTTTTAAGATTCCATCAATCTGCCCTCTTGCTGTTTTTAACAATCTTGTCACTTTCTTTTTATCCGCTTGCATTATTCGAAACCTTTACATTCATAGCCTTCTTCTTCAATAGCTTTGATAAGTTCTTCATCTGCAGCTTCACCTTCAATATAAGCGCAGTTATTTTCTAAATCAACTGTTGCACTAATTCCTTCAATCGCATTTAATGCTTGACTGACGTGTCTCACACAATTTTGACACATCATTCCTTCTATATTCATTTTCCTCATTTTAACCGTCTCCTTTTCTTTGATTTCCATTTTCACTTCTTGTTTTCTTTCTATAGCCTGATATTGAGGCTTGAAAAACCTTAATCTTAAAGCATTTGTCACGACAAAGAATGAACTAAGCGACATTGCTGCTGCTCCATACATCGGATCTAATAACCAACCAAGGACAGGATAGAAAACACCTGCTGCAATTGGGATACCGACAACATTATAGAAAAATGCCCAGAATAAATTTTCTTTAATATTTTTGATTGTCGCTTTAGAAAGTTCAATAGCTGTAACAACATCCTGCAAATCATTTTTCATTAAAACAATATCAGCAGAATCCACTGCAATATCTATTCCCGATGTCATTGCTAAACCAACGTCAGCTCTGACAAGCGCTGGGGCATCATTAATACCATCACCTACCATAATGACACGATGTCCTTTTTCTTGTAATTCTCTGACATGTCTTTCTTTATCCTGTGGTAAAACTTCCGCAATAGCTTCAATTTCTAAACGATCAGCCACACTTTGGGCAGTCAGTTTATTATCACCTGTTAACATATAAATAGATAGATTCATATCTTTCAAATATTGTATAGCCTGTTGACTTGTTTCTTTTAAAACATCAGCAACAACAATCATACCAATGAATTGTCCTTGAAAAGCATAGAATAACGGTGTTTTTCCAGCATTCGCTAATTGTTCAAATAAATCTTTCGTCAACGATAAATCAATATGATACTGTTCCATTAATCTTCTATTACCTGACAACAAAACATCATCTTGAATATATCCAACTAACCCTTGTCCTTGAATCATTTCAAAACGATCAAGTTTAGGAATCTCTAATTTTTTTTCTTTAATATATTCTTGAATTGCTAAAGCTAAAGGATGCTTAGAATATTGTTCAATCATCCCTGCATAAATCATTAATTGTCTTTCATCAATACCAAATGGATAAATATCTGTGACTTGAGGTTTTCCTTGAGTAATTGTTCCCGTTTTATCAAGAACAATTGTATCACATTTAGATAAGAGTTCTAAATGCTCTGCTGATTTAATCAAAATACCTAGATTAGCACCTTTTCCAGTACCTACCATGATAGCTGTTGGTGTCGCTAATCCTAAAGCACATGGACATGAAATGACTAATACGGAAATTGCACAAGTCAAAGCAAAATGGAAAGTTTGTTCACTTAATGTTAACCATAAGATAAAAGTTATTATTGCTATTACGATAACAACAGGTACAAATACACCACTGATTTTATCAGCCAGCTTGGCAATTGGTGCTTTAGATGAACCGGCTTCTTCTACCAATTCAATAATCTTGGATAACGTCGTCTCTTTTGACGTTTTTAAAACACG
>CAMFRJ010000201.1 GCA_945981915.1 uncultured Erysipelotrichaceae bacterium | reverse complement strand
ATGCGCTTCGTTCCATTAATGAAGACACGTCATATGCAAACAGAGCGAAACTTGCCAAATTAAATGGTATCAATAATTATCAAGGAACACAAAGCCAAAATGACCAATTACTTGCTCTATTAAAAAAAGGACAATTGGTTGCATAAAAAAGGAATCGTTATTGATTCCTTTTTAAATAATTTTTTCATATGCTTTTCTTAATGCTCCGCTTGCAAGAGTAATCATACCACAATAATGAAAACCATATTTTGATAAAAATCTTTGCATTGAAAGATTATCTTCATGAGTATCCATTCTTAGACTATGATATTGTGGATATAAAGCAACAGCTTCATTTAAAATAATAGAGGCTAGTCCTGTTCCTTTATATTGATTGTCTATGGCTATACGATGAACACAAATATAATCATCTTCTGATAACCATTTTCCTTCAATCACATCATAAGTGGGTTCACCATTAATAGTGATCATACAAGTCCCTAATATACGATCATCATGGTCAAGGACATAGGCTTCACCATTTTTGATATCTTCTTGAATAGTCATACTATTAGGATATCCATCTTGCCATTGATCAATATCATTTTCTTTAAAATATTGTTTTGCTTGATTGATGATCTCCAAAACTCTAGGAATATCTGTTATTTTTGTTTTTCTTAATATCATTATGTTTACCTCGACATTTTTGTATACCAATCATATAGATTTTTAAATGGAATGTCAATTATTATAAGAAATTTAAAATGTATCATATTTACAAATGGATAAGTTTTGTTATAATGATTGAAAGAATAACCAGGAGGGAACATTTATGGTATTTGAAAAAGTAAAAAAAATAATCGTAGATACATTATCATGTGACGAAGGTCAAGTGACATTAGATGCAAATTTAAAAGATGATTTGGATGCAGATTCATTAGATGCAGTAGAATTAATTATGACAGCAGAAGATGAATTCGGTATTGAAATTCCTGATGAAGATGCCATGAATATCAAAACAGTCAAAGATATTGTTGATTATATTGAAAAAAATAAATAGAAAGAAGCTGATGATTCATCAACTTCTTTTTTACTAAAAAAATGAACATATTACTAAGTTCATATGATTTTCATGAGCCATGGGCTCATGAAATCATGAAATCATTATTGCATCCAGGAATGAAAGTCATTGTGATACCTTTTTCTTTTGAAAACGATTTGGTCAAAACAAAAGATGACTATGATCAACATTATGGTATTCAAGGCAAACATGTGCCTTATATTCTTAGACCTTTTCATTATTATGGGATAACTGATATCACTTTTATAGATTATTTTAGAGATAGTCATGAATTAGCAAAAGAAAAAGTAAAGCAGGCAGATATTATTTTTTTAACAGGTGGATTACCAGATCAATATTTACAAAGACTAGAAGAATTTGAACTTATAGCATCATTAAAAGAAAGCCAAGCTATTTTCATTGGTGCTTCAGCTGGAGCTATGGTTCAATTAGATACATATCATATCACTCCTGATAATGATTATCCTAAGTATCAATATGGAAAAGGAATAGGGTTAGTAAGTGGCTTTGAGATTGAAGTTCACTATTGTCATAGTTTAGCACAAGATGAAGGAATTCAAAGAGTCATAGCTGAAAGACATTTACCAACCTATACTATAGCTAATGATGGCGGTTTACTTGTAAGTGGACAACAAAGAATATGTTTTGGTCATGCCAAACAAGTTTATTGATTGTTTTTGCTAAGATAAATGTTAATTCAAGACTATTCAGCCAATGATTTTATAAAACAAAATGAGATTGAATATAAAAACATACTAAAAAATACTGGTTAAGACCAGTATTTTTTATTACTCTTTGATTGAATAGGATATTTTGGTGTATGAGGATAATCAATCATGGTCGTGTTATTTCTTTTCGCCCACGCTTTTTTTGGAATATTGAGCAATGGTTTGAATTGAAAATTACCATCCAATTCTTTAATACCGTCAACAATATCATGATAAAATTTATTTCCGTTTGTTAAAGCAAAACATCTTTGATAAAGAAAATCATCATCGTTATAGCTACCATCATCAATCATAGGTTGCGCAATTTCCTCTCTATCAATGTTGTAAAGTAACTGTGACATGACATCATGAAAAGCAAAAATATATTTATCATCATGATTAGCTAGAAAAGTAATGACAGGTTCTAATATGTTTTGACTATCTTCATGTTCCCAATCTGCTTTTTTCATAATTCCCCAAAAAGAGTTTTTAAACATTTTCATCACCAGTATTATATTAAGCTATATTTCATCAATTATCAAGTTACTCGTCTTTTTTAAACCAGTAAACAGTTCCATTTTCATCATTTTCTCCTGTTAATGGATTAATTGAAATGGCCATAAGGCCACGACTCGGTTTATACCAGCTATTTTTCTTTATCTTTTGCTTATGTTTTAATAGTTCAATGCTGATTTCCTTAACAAATGATTTCTCTTCACTCATTTCAATTTTTCTATTATCATCGTATCCTGACCAACCTACAACCAAAATATCAGGAGTGTAAGCGACAAGTAAGTTATCATAATCGGTACTTCCAGTTTTGCAAGCGACTGAAAAATCAAGTGGATAAGCTGCCATGGTGGCAGATAAATAAGTAGAAAACTGATCGTTAAAAGTCCCTGTCAACATCTGCGAGAGCTCTAAACAAATATCTTGATTAAGTGTCTGTTTATGTTGGTCTTTTTTTTCATAGATCACTTGCCCTTGATGATCTTCTATTCTTTGAATTGTATAAAGACGTTGATATGATCCCCTATTTGCAATATTTGTATAAATATCAGCAAGTTCATAGATATTCGTATTGACAGTACCCAAAGCTAAAGAAGCGTTGTTCTTAGGACTTAGATGATATTGTTTTAAAAAATGATAAAGAGTATCAGTTCCTAAAAAAAGATGTGTCTTCATGGCATAGATGTTATCTGAAACAGCAACAGCCTGTGCCATCGTTACTTCTTTGTAAGCATATTTATTATGGTAGTTTTGAGGAGCATAGGTAGATCCATCAGCTAATTGAAAAGTAGATGGTTCAGACATAAATTTTGTAGTTGGGTTAAAACCATTTTCTAATGCTAAATAATACAAAAAAGGTTTAACAGTACTGCCAATTTGTCTTTTTGCTTTGGTAGCACGATTATATTGAGATGAAGAATAATCCATTCCGCCAATGATTGCTTGTACTTGACTTGTTTTTGGTTTAACAACGACAAATGAACATTGCAAAGAAGATTTGATGTTTTTTTCTTCAATGAGCTGATTGATTTTATCTTGATAATCTTTATTGAATGAAGTATAAACATTTAATCCTTTATTTAAATAT
>CAMFRJ010000200.1 GCA_945981915.1 uncultured Erysipelotrichaceae bacterium | reverse complement strand
CTGAAGTGTTTAAATCACATACCAAACAGGAACAAGAAGAACTCTTTGTATGTGGAACTGAAAAAACAACACCAAAAGAAGAAGAAATTATGGATGAATGGCCTAAACCTTGGCTTTATATGAGAATATTTTTGGTCTTAGCCTTAACTTTTGTTTGTTTACTATTTATTAGTTTAGTATTCAACAATTCCAATGGTCTTCCAGGAACTATCTTTGTTGGTGCCATGACAATTCCATTTGCACTTGTTGTCTTTTTTTGGGAAACAAATGCACCAAGAAACATTTCCTTATTTGAAGTGGTTAAATTGTTTTTCTTAGGGGGAGCTCTTTCATTATTATCAACACTTTTTATCTATAGTATTGTTGATATTCAACAATTAGACTATGTTGGTGCTATGTTGGTTGGTTTTTGTGAAGAGGTAGGAAAAGGTATTGTTATTTATCAATTTTTAAAGCAAGATAAATACCGTTATATTCTTAACGGTCTATTGATTGGTTCATGTATTGGTGCTGGTTTTGCAGTTTTTGAAACTGCAGGTTATGCATTTAATTATCTACTTGCTATGGGAACTGGACAAATGTTAGATGTTTTGATCATTAGAGGTATTCTTGCACTTGGTGGACATGTTGTTTGGTCAGCAATGGTCGGTGGTGGTATTGTGATCAATAAAACCAAAAATGGTGCTTTAGTTCAATTTTTACTGATTGCTATTGTTTTACATGCAATATGGGATATGCCTATTACTTTTGGAAGTGACATCTTCCTAGTACAAATTCTATTAACAATCGCTGCTTGGATCATTATTTTGACTTTAATTGCTTCAGGGCTCAAACAAGTCAAACGTATTTCTAATCACTACAAAAAATTAAAGAATACTGCTCATTAAAAAAAGGAGAAATCATTCTCCTTTTTCATTATCCTTGGAAATCTTGATATACTTTTTGATAAGTTGCAAGTGGATCATCACTTGCAGTAATTGTTCTTCCTACAACAATGTAACTTGATGTCAATTCTTTTGCCATCGCTGGAGTAGTCACACGTTTTTGATCATTAACATTATCTGTTGCTAATCTGATACCAGGTGTCACAGTTAAGAAATCACTTCCTAAATGATCATGAATAATTTTTGATTCTAATGGTGAGCAGACAACACCATCTAAACCAGCTTCTTTTGCATTTTGAGCCCATTGTAAAACAACTTTATTTAATGGTTCGTGAATAAGCAACTGATTATCTAAAACATCCTGATCTAAAGAAGTTAAACAAGTCACTGCAATACATAATGGTCTTTTACCACCCTGTTTTCCTTCTTCTAATCCTTGAATGGCTGCTTTCATCATTTCAATACCACCTGAAGCATGAACATTAACAATATCTACATCTAATTTTGCTAATTGTCTCATTGCACTTTTTACAGTATTTGGAATATCATGAAGTTTTAAATCTAGAAATATTTTATGACCCATTTGTTTGATCATTTGAACCATTTCAATCCCTTCGCCATAAAATAATTCCATACCAACTTTAACATATAATTTTTCATCACCAAATTTTTTCAAAAATTCTTCTACATCTTTCTTTGTCTTAAAATCTAAAGCTATACATACTCTACTATCTTCCATAATTACCTCCCATTTTTTTCATTATATCAAATTACATATATCTATTCTATGATTTCCCTTGATTTTGTACTACAAATTTATACTCTTCATAAACATGTTCATAAAGATATGTAAAAGTCCAATTTAAATTTGTTGCTGTTACCATTGCTTTTAATGGTATAAAAGGAATATGAGCATTTTTAAAAACTTTTAATAAAACATCAATATCATCGCCCATCATTCCTGAAAAAAGTATCATAGGCATAGGTAACGCTTTGTTTTTTTTCTTTCTTATTTTATGATTCATCAAATCTTTAATTTTTAGATGAATCATTTCATCTTCTATTTCAAAAAATTCAATATTCATGAAAGCAAGAATATTCAAGATTGCTGTATAATTTTCAATATTTTTTAACTGATAAACAAATAATGTTTTTTTCATAAAACCTCCTAATGAAGAATACGACTTTCATATTCTTCAATAACATTATCTAAAAATTGATAAAAAGGAATTTCTATATTTTGAGAAGTCGTCATAGCTTTATAAGGAAGATAAGGTATCTTCGCTCCTTCAAAAATATCTAGGACCAACTCCATTTGTTCTGTTGAAAAGCCATGAAAAACAAGCATTTCTTCGTCTCTCGTTTTTTCATAATTTCCTTGTACTTTTTGAAAACCATGAAGGCCAAACAAATAACCAACTGATTGATTGATATCCTGACTATTTACATTAATGACATCAACACCTAATTGATCAAAAATTGTTTTCATGATTTGTCCTTTTTCTTGATCTAATAAATTAAACAAAATGACTTTTTCTTGTGCCATAAAATTATCCTTTCTACAAAAAAACAGCTATGAATAGCTGTTTTTTTATTAACCAAGTCTGTTATAGTATTCAACGATAAGAGCTTCATTAATTTCTTGATTTAATTCAGATCTTTCAGGTAAACGAGTTAATTTACCAGTTAATTTATTAGTATCAACTTCAACGAAAGCTGGAGTTGCAACTCTATTTTCTAAAGATTCTTTAATAACTGCTAAATTTAATGATTTTTCTTTAACTGAAATAACATCACCTACATTAACTCTATATGATGGAATATCAGTTTTTACACCATTTACTAAGAAATGACCATGATTAACTAATTGTCTTGCTTGTCTTCTTGTTGAAGCAAATCCTAATCTGTAAACAACGTTATCTAATCTTCTTTCCAATAAAGTTAAGAAGTTGTAACCATGAATTCCTTCCATCTTACCTGCTTGATTAAATGTGTTATGGAATTGTTTTTCATTAACTCCATACATATGTCTTACTTTTTGTTTTTCTGCTAATTGTAATCCATATTCAGTTTGTTTTTTTCTTTTTTGTCCGTGTTGACCTGGAGCATATGCTCTTTTGCTTAATTCTTTACCATTTTCTAAAGTAGAGAATCCTAAACGACGAGATAATTTCCATTGTGGTCCAGTATAACGTGCCATAAATTTTCCTCCGTATTGTTTTATTTGCATAAAGCAATAACATTGCATAGATCATCTGAAACGTGTTAATATTAAGCATTTCCCATTGCAGCCAGGTACTTTGCAATCATCAGATATTAACGCTTAAATTCAAAACTCCATGTGCTGCTATCATTTACTGCTTTGATATCATACAATATTATGATACTAAAGTCAATGAATTTTACATTTTTCTCCTTTTTGTCACTATTTTTTAATCATATTTTTTGTTTATAAAGCATATTTTTTGATAAAAGATACATCTTCTTTTATTT
>CAMFRJ010000199.1 GCA_945981915.1 uncultured Erysipelotrichaceae bacterium | reverse complement strand
CCTTAGTCTCGTGGGCTCGGAGATGTGTATAAGAGACAGTTGTTTTTGTATGAGATTGTATCCCTTCTCTTGCAGAAATAATGATAACTGCATAATCTAAAACCTGCAAGGTTCTCTCCATCTCGCATGAAAAATCAACATGCCCTGGTGTATCTAAAATAGTAAAAGAAGTATCCTGATAATTCATAACAATTTGTTTAGAATAGATAGTAATACCTCTATCTCTTTCTTGATTATCAAAATCTAAATAGGCATCTTTTTTATCAACTCTTCCCATCTTTTTAATAATACCAGTATGATAAAGCATTGCTTCTGATAAAGTTGTTTTCCCTGCATCAACATGAGCAAGAAGAGCAATAGTGACCTTTTTCATAAGAACCTCCATTTTTTCATCATTTTAACGAATAACTCTCTATCCGTCAAATAAAAAGAAGTCTATGACTTCTTAATCAAATCTTTGACAACTTCACTAGCAATAATCAACCCTGCAACAGAAGGAACAAAAGAGATACTGCCAGGAACTTTTTTATGTGTTAGAGGATCAACCTGACTATTTGTTTCAATTGGTTTTTCTTTTGAATAAACAACTTTCAAATGATGAATTCCTCTTTTCTTCAATTCTCTTCTCATGACCCTAGCTAATGGACATACTGAAGTTTTTGAAATATCAGTAACCTCAAGAGCTGAGGGATTTAATTTATTGCCTGTACCCATAGAAGAAATAATGGGGATTTTTTTTTCTGTTGCAATCTGTACCAAGAGAATTTTTGCTGTGACTGTATCAATGGCATCAACAATATAATCATATTGATCAAAATCAAACTGATCATGATTCTCTGGTAAAAAGAAAATGTCATATTTTTTAACACAGCAAGAATTATTGATATCATGAATTCTTTTTTCCATGACATCAACCTTTTTTTGACCAATTGTTTGATGAGTCGCTATGATTTGTCGATTAATATTAGATAATGAAACACAATCATGATCATAAAGATCAATATGACCCAAACCACTTCTCACAAGTGCCTCCACAACATAACCTCCAACACCACCGATACCAAAGACAGCTACTCTGGCATCTTTTAAACGTTGGATTCCTTCTTTTTGAATTAATAACTCTGTTCTACAAAATTCTTCCATATAACTCCTTCTATACTTTATAAATCGAATTAAGTGACCAAACTTTAATATTAATAGGTATTAAAATATTATCACAATATTCACAATGCTTTTGTCCTAAATGAACGACTGGTGCCCCACAATGAGGACAAGTCAAAGCCAATGATTGACTAGCGTGATCAATAAGATTAGCATCTTGAATATAAACAAGTTCCATACGATATTTTTCTTGTTGTTTCTTTTTTTGTTCTTGATTAAAAGTATATTCATATTGCAACGATGATTCCACAAGTATCTGACATAAACCTGGTTTCTTTCGATAATCAGCAATCTCAAGACGATGAATAACAATGGAATCATATTTTTCATAGATATGATTATCTTGACGATCTTGAATAATCAGTTGAACATGTTTTTTAAAATCTTCACTACAATTTTTTAAACGTGTAATATCTTGACTTTCTAGAGTTTCTAAATAACTAATCAAGGCTGTTTTGCATCTTTGTTTCCAGTCATTCCAGTCAAATTCAGGAAAGTCTTTATTAATTTTAGGTAATACGATCTTTGTCATGGCAGAAATAGATTTTGGTGTATTTTGATAGTGTTCTTCTTGTTTTTTAAATCCTTCTAATAATGAATCACTATGAAATGCTTGTCTTGAAAACTCTCGCATTTTCTTTTTGACAATGAAATAGATTCCTATCATAACAACCAATAAAACAATTAAAATATAAATCATAAGCTCACCCTTTACACTACTAATCTTATTTTAACTATTTTATGAAATGTACGCAATAAAAAACAAAGAAAAAGGCTAGACCACTAGGGTCTAAACCTTATATGAGTATTATAATCCTTGTTCTGTTAATTCTCTAGCAACATCATCTTTAATAGTCACACCTGCTGCTTCTAATTCAGCAATCTTGTCAGCGAATTGTGGTAAATATTTTTTATGTGCAATTAATAATTCATTCATAACTTGAACCATTTTTTCTCCAGCAACGATTTGAGGATTTAAAATAAATGCTTGCATTAACATTCCATAATCACCTGTCACTGCCGCTTCTTCAACACATAATTCCATATTTTTCATGCATTGTAACCATCCTCTTTCAGCTGGTGCAAGTGGTCCAAAGGCAATTGCTCTTGCACCTGTTGAACCAATATATGAAGATACTTCTACTGCTACATCTGCAGGTAAATCAGGTACTGCTCCATTATTTTTTGTTGTAACAACAATATGACTTAATTTATTTCCATAGATTGATGCAATTGTTTCACATGCTGCATCACTATAGTGAGATCCTCCACGTTTCGTTAATTGTTCAGGTTTATAATTTAAGTTAGGATCTTTATATAATTCGAATAATTCTGCTTCTGTTTGTTTAACTTGTTGTCCACGAGTTCCTATACCATTATATTCTTCTAATCCATGTGCTAACATTTCTTCTTCTCTATAATAGTATCTGTGATATCCACAAGGAATCATATTCATAGTTAATAATTGTTCTTTAAAGAATTTGACATCAAAAATATTAGCAGGAGTTCCATCGTCTACATTTGGATCATATGTTGCTTCAATAATATCTTTTGTCACATCTCTACCATTTTCATCATAAACTTTATGCCAATGGAAATGGTTTAATCCAGCAAATTTATAAGTCACTTCATCTAAAGTTTTACCAATCATTTGTGGTTCTTTCATCATTGCATTGACTGGTACATTACATAAACCAATAACTTTATCCCATTTACCATATCTCATAACTGCTTCTGTAACCATACCACTAGGATTAGTAAAGTTAACAAGCCATGCATCTGGACATAGTTCCTTCATATCTTCAACAATACTTAAGATAACAGGAATAGTTCTTAATGCTTTAAACATTCCTCCAGCACCATTTGTTTCTTGTCCTAACATTCCATAGCTAAAAGGAATTCTTTCATCTTTAATACGTGCATTCAATAATCCAACTCTAAATTGTGTTGTAACAAAGTCAGCACCTGGTAAAGCTTCTCTTCTATCTAAAGTTAAATGAACTTTGACATCATATGGAGATGCATCCCACATACGTTGAGCCATTTTTCCTACGATTTCTAATTTTTCTTTTCCATCTTCAATATCAACTAACCAAATTTCTTTGATTGGAAGTTCATCATATCTTTTAATAAATCCTTCCATTAATTCTGGAGTATAACTACTTCCTCCACCAATTGTTACAATTTTTACAGGTTTCTTTTCCATGTTTTGTCCTCCTCTT
>CAMFRJ010000198.1 GCA_945981915.1 uncultured Erysipelotrichaceae bacterium | reverse complement strand
TTGTTATATATAAACATAAGTTTTTTAACTTACGTGGATTTACTGGTGGAGATGAGGGGAATCGAACCCCTGTCCAAAAGCAATTCCTCCAAAGCGTCTACAGTTTAGTCCATTGAATAATTTAACCTGGCTACAATCAATGAACAATTTTACACCAGGCGATTCTTTAAATTTTCGTGATGACTGTCAAGACTCCAGTCACCCTTATCCTATGAGTATGATACTATCAAAGAGCTATAGGCATACTCAATGATAGCAGCTTTCATGTCTATGTCGACTAAGCGAAAGCGTAATTAGTTTGTCTGTTTCCAGTTATTTTTGTTTGTGAGTTTAACGTACTCCGACGACTGCAGCTAAGGTCAAACATACCCCTGTCGAATCCAGAACATCCCCATATTAATAATAGTTTTTAAGAGATTTTTCGATATCTCTTTTGGCAGCTTTTTCTTTTAAGTCATTACGCTTATCATACAATTTCTTCCCTTTTGCTAGCGCAATTTCTAATTTTGCTTTGCTTCCATTAAAGTATAATTGTGTAGGGACAATTGTCAAGCCACCTTCTTTTAACTTATTCGTTAATTTTAATATTTCTTTTCTATGAAGCAATAATTTTCTATTTCTTTTTGCTTCATGATTAAAAATATTACCCTGTTCATAAGGTGAGATATGCATGTTTTCTACAAAAACTTCATTATCTTTAATTTTCACAAAAGAATCTTTTAAATTCACATTTCCTAAACGAATAGATTTAATTTCTGTTCCTTTTAATTCAATACCAGCTTCATACTTATCTAATAAAAAATAATCATGTTTAGCTTTTTTATTTTGTGCGATAACCTTCATACATATCACTTCCTTATCAACTATATTACCACATTAGAAAGAAAAAGAAAGTTATTTAAATCTTCTTTTTCTTTTTTTATTTTGTCTTTTTCTATCAAATTTCTTATTCAAAACAATTGTTTTCTTAGGCTTTTTATTTGATTTCATACCAACAATTTTAAAATCAATAATCCGTTCAGCTTTAGAAGCTCTTACCACTTCTACTTTTACCTTATCAGACATCTTAAAACGTTTTCCTGTACGTTTACCAATCAATTGAAGATTGACTTCATCAAAGAAATAATAATCATCTACCAAATCCTCATTACGAATTAAACCTTCTATTGTATTTGGTAATTCAACAAACATACCAAAATTAGTAATTGAAGAAATAATCCCTTCAAACCTTTCTCCAATATGTTCTTCCATATATTCAGCCATTTTCATATCATCAACTTCTCTTTCAATATCAATGGCTTTTCTTTCTAAAGATGATGATTGATCAGCAACATTTTGCATAATTGATGCAAAATGTACTAATGTATCTTCATCTATTTTATTTTCAAATAAATAAGTTCTAATTAAACGATGAACCATCAAATCAGGATATCTTCTAATTGGAGAAGTAAAGTGTGTATAATACTCATCTGCTAAACCAAAATGTCCAAGACATTGTTCATCATATCTTGCTTTTGCCATACAACGAAGTAACAATGTTGATATAATTGTATGCTCGTCACTCCCCTTACTTGCTTCAATAATTTTACTTAATTCTTTAGAATGAATATCTTCTAAAGAACCTTTGATTGTATATCCTAGTGTTCTTGCAATTGTAGAAAACTTCTGTAAACGATCTGTTTTAGGATTTTCATGAACACGATATATAAAAGGCAAATCTAACCATTTGAAATGTTTTGCAACTGTTTCATTTGCGACCAACATAAATGATTCAATAATGCGATCACTTTGCCCTCTTTGTCTTAAAACAACATCGATTGGTTTTCCTTTTTTATCAACAATGACCTTAGCTTCATTTGTATCAAAATCAATTGCTCCTCTATCTTCTCTTTTCTTTTGTAAAATCAAAGCTAATTCCTGCATTAAGAAAAATAAATCAACAACATGATGATATTGTTTTTGTAATTCTTCATCACCATCTAATATTGCATTGACATTGTTGTAGGTCATTCTTTCTGTTGAATTGATCACTGTTTCTAAGATTTCATGGTCAATCACATCACCTTGTGGTGTGATTTCCATAAAACATGAAATAGCTAATCGATCAACATGGGGATTTAATGAACAAATTCCATTAGATAGTTTGTGAGGTAACATCGGAATCACGCGATCAACCAAATAGATTGATGTTCCTCTTGCAAGTGCTTCTTGATCTAATGGTGTATTTTCTCTAACATAATATGAAACATCTGCAATATGCACACCTAAATAATAATTTCCATTGTCTAATTTCTTTAAAGAAATGGCATCATCTAAATCCTTAGCATCATCACCATCAATAGTCACAATTGTTTCATCTCTTAAATCTGTTCTACAACTTGCTTCATTCTGATCAATTTCTGTTTCTATTGTATCAATTTGTTCAAAAACATCTTTAGGAAATTCAAAATGTACTTCTTGTTTAGCAACCACTGATAAAATATCAACACCGGGATCTAATTCATGTCCTAATATTTGAACAACATTTCCTTTTATATAAGGTTTATATGTTTTGATTTCAACAACAACCTTATGTCCTGGCATTGCACCATGTAAGTGTGCATGATCAACATATACAGGTTCATTAAACTTCTTGTCGTCACAAATAAAAACAAGTTCTCTTTTGGCTTTTCTTAAAACTCCAACTAATCGTGTCTGTCCTCTTTCAAGGACCTTGATAATACGCCCTTCTTTTCTTGAGCCTGTTTGTCTTTTCTTTAATTGAACAAGCACTTTATCTTGGTGAAAAGCATCTTTTAAATCATTTTTTGCGACGAAAATATCATCACTTTCTTCATCTATTCTGACAAATCCAAATCCTCTTTGATTGATATCAAGGATTCCTACAACCATATTCGTATTTTCAATAAGTTGATATTCATTTTTTTCATTACGAACAATCATTCCCTGATCTTCTAAATCATTTAATTTTTTCAATAATTCTTTAAATTCTTCGGATGTATGATGATCAAATAATTGAGAAAAGTCATCAACAGCTAAAGATGAGTATTGTTTTAATAGTTCCAAAATTTTATCTTCCACACATTTCACCTCCTCATAAAAAATAGGACACTACTGTGTCCTATTAATTAATCCATACGCAAGATAATTGCAATAACGAAGAAGGCTATTGCGAGAATCATTGTCATTCTTGACATCACCAAATCAATACCACGTTCTTTTTGTTCAGCAAACAAATTAGAACTTTGACCTGTCAAAGCATTAACAATATCATCAGATTTTCCACTTTGTAATAGACATAATATAATAAGTACAACAGCAATAACAACCATAGCACCTTGTAAGATTGTTTCAAACATATTATTAACCTCCTTCGAGTATATTTATTCGTTGACTAATGTATAAT
>CAMFRJ010000197.1 GCA_945981915.1 uncultured Erysipelotrichaceae bacterium | reverse complement strand
TGACTTTAGTCAGTTGAGCATACGAAAGCATGCGAAACAAAAAACCACGTGTTATGATATGATGACCTCCCAGTAGACAGTACAAATAATTAAAGTACTGTTTATGGGGATGTCATCATATCATTTTAGGCGTGGTTTTTATTTGAATTATGAAATATCAAAAAGCTTTTTCAAATAATGATAAATATCATCTTCATTATTGGTATATTTGCTGTGATAGTGAGTAACCTTGAAAACACCTTTTTGCCCATTTTTCATTGCGACAGCGATTCCACGCATATTCCCCTTTTGAGAGGTGTGTTTTTGCAAAAGACAGAATTAAAATTATGGAGCAAAAACATATTGGAGATAATATGAAGTGACCTCCTAGATTGTCAAAACGTAGATTTAGATTCATAATTAAATTGAAAGAATTAAGAATCGTTACCATAACGACAATAGAAGGTCGCTATGAAAGTATAATCTATATTGGAATGGATGTCCATAATAATACTTACAGTTTATGTGGAGTTCATTCATTAACTGGAGATATTGTTGCACAGACAAAATGTGCAACTAATGTAAATTACATTCATAAATTTATTAAGTCAGTTAAAGAAAGAATGAGTGAAGAAAATAATTATGATATATTCATGAAAGAAAGAGGAATATTATGGCAAAAATATTAGTCAGTCATTGTTTGCTTGGTTGTTGTTGTCGTTATAAAGGAGACCATTGCCAAAATGATGACATTGTTTCACTTGCAAAATATCATACATTGATTCCTGTTTGTCCTGAACAGATGGGAGGATTACCTACACCTAGAGATCCTAGTGAAATTGTTGAAGATAAAGTTATTTCTTGTCAGGGAATTGATGTCACTTTACAATATCATCAAGGTGCACAAATGACACTTGATATAGCAAAGCTCAATCGCGTTGATTTTGCAATCATGAAGTTGAAAAGCCCTTCTTGTGGTAAAGGAATCATCTATGATGGAACTTTTACAAGTCATCTTAAGGAAGGTAATGGAATAACTGTTGACTTGTTATTAAAAAATGGTATAGAAGTCTATCATGACGAAGAAATGAATAAAGTATTTGAAAGATTAAATGAGACAGGAAAAGAGTAAGTTCCTGTTTTTTTATGCTTAGGAATTGATAATGTGAGCGATTGATAAAATATAATTTTTATAGGGAAATGAGAATAGTTTTATTGTTAAACAAATAAAAACACAAGACCAACTTGATCTTGTGTTTTGCAATTTCTAGAAAACAAGATTCATGTACAGAGGAAGCATGTGAGGGTAAGTGTTTTCTAGAAATGTTGTATGATTGATTGATGATTAATACATTCCAGCTGGCATTTGTGGAGCAGCACTTGCTGGTTCTTTAATAGTTGCTACACCTGCTTCAGTTGTGATGAATAAAGCAGAGATACTTGCAGCATTTAATAGTGCACTACGAGTCACTTTTGTAGGGTCGATGATACCTTTATCAAACATAGCGACCCATTCACCAGTTTTTGCATCAAATCCTTGTCCATCTGCTGCTTTCATTTGTTGTTCAACGATTTCATCACCATTGAAACCAGCATTTTCAGCAATTTGAGACATTGGTGCAAGTAATGCATCTAAGACAACCTTGATACCTTTTTGTTTATCACCATTACTATCTTTTAATGTATCTTTCAATGCGACATAAGCATTGACTAATGTTGCTCCACCACCTAAGACAATACCTTGAGCAACTGCTGCTTTTGTTGCATTTAATGCATCTTCAATTCTTAATTTCTTTTCTTTTAATTCAGATTCAGTTGCACCACCAACTTTGATAATAGCAACACCATTTGATAATTTAGCTAATCTTTCTGCATAGTTTTTCTTATCATTTTCATTCTTTGAATTATTCATTTGGTTAGTAATTTCATTAACTCTATCTTCAATAGCAGCTTTATCACCTTGACCACCAATCATTGTTGTATGATCTTTTGTAATGTGTACTTTTTTAGCACTACCTAAATCAGAAAGTTGCATATCTTTTAAATTCATATTTAAATCTTTACTGTAGAATTTAGCATTTGTTAAGATTGCAATATCTTGTAAAGTTTCTTTTTGGTTATCACCAAATCCAGGAGCTTTTGTTGCAACAACATTGAATGTACCTCTCATTTTATTAACAACTAATGTTTGTGTCACTTCTTGTTCAAAATCATCAGCAATAATTAATAATGGTTTGTTTGATTGCATGACTTGTTCTAGAACAGGTAAGATTTCTTGTACTGTATTGATTTTTTGATCAGTAATCATAATATATGGATTATCTAGATCACAAACCATTTTTTCTCTATCACTAACCATGTAAGGTGAGATATAGCCTTTATCATATTGCATACCTTCAGCAACTTCTAATTCTGTATCAAAACTGTTAGATTCATCAACTGAGATAACACCACCATGACCAACTTTTTCCATGGCATCAGCAATATATTGACCAATTTCTTTATCACCTGAAGAAATTGTCGCAACGTTAGCAATATCTTCGCTTGTTTCTACTTTATGAGATTTATCTAAAATATATCTAGCAACTTCTTTACTAGCATAATCAATACCTTCTCTCATTAATACTGGATTTGCACCTTTTTCAACTGCTTTTAATCCATTTTGAATCATTGATTGTGCTAAGATAGTCGCTGTTGTTGTTCCATCACCAGCAACGTCATTTGTTTTGTTGGCAACTTCATAAACTAATTTAGCACCCATATTTTCATAACTATCTTCTAATTCAATTTCTTTAGCGATAGAAACACCATCATTAGTAATCAATGGTGAACCATATCCTTTATCTAAAACAACATTACGTCCTTTAGGACCAATAGTAACTTTAACTGCATCAGCTAAAGTATTGACACCTTTTAACATAGAATCTCTAACATCTTTTGAAAAACGAATTTCTTTACTCATCTTCTTTACCTCCTATTCAACAATAGCTAAAATATCTTTTTCTTCTAAAATAAGATATTCATCATCTTGATCATTAAATTTTGTACCAGCGTATTCTTTAAACAAAACAGTCATACCTGGTTTTAAAATTTCGTCACATTTTGGACCAACTGAAACAACAGTTGCTTGATTATTTGCTTGTTCTTTGGGAGCAGTCAAAATAATACCGCTGGCTGTTTGCGTTTCAGGTTTTTCTTTTTTAACTATAATAAAATTGTGTAATGGTTTTAACATTTCTATATCCTCCTTGTTTTAGCACTCTTACTACCTTTCTGCTAACAGTTGTAATTATAACCTCTTATGTGAACTGAATGTGAACTTTTTAGCACTTTAATTAATAAAGTGCTAAAAATATAGATATATTGATGCATATATAGGCTGTCTCTTATACACATCTTCCGAGCCCACGAGACTAAGGCGAATCTCG
>CAMFRJ010000196.1 GCA_945981915.1 uncultured Erysipelotrichaceae bacterium | reverse complement strand
AGATTCGCCTTAGTCTCGTGGGCTCGGAGATGTGTATAAGAGACAGGTGTTGGTAAAACAACAACTTGTCAGTTATTAAAAAAAGAATTAAATAATAGTGTTTTTCTAGATGGAGATTGGTGTTGGGATATGCATCCTTTTCAAGTCAATGAAGAAACAAAAGAAATGGTTCAAGATAATATTTATCATATGTTAAATAATTTTATTCATTGTCAATGTTTTGAACATATTATCTTTTGTTGGGTTATGCATGAACAAAGTATCATTGATGATATCATCAAGCATTTAGATTTAAATGATTGTCAGTTATATCCTATTTCCCTTGTTTTAGATGAAGAAAGTTTAAGAAAAAGATTACAAAAAGATGTTGATAACAATATTAGAAATCAATCAGTGATTGAAAGAAGTATTCAAAGAATTCCATTGTATCAACAGCTCAATACCATCAAGATTGATGTTTCTCATTGCTCAATTGAAGAAACTGTACAAAAGATCAAGGAATTATAAGATGAAAGAACTATGGACTATTTATCATGAAAACATTCCTCAATTCTTATTAGAATTGATGGAAACAAAAGCTATGCAAAGATTAAAAAATGTAGGGATGAATTGTGGGTGTGAATATACAAGTTTTCCTGTTTTTCAAAAGTGTCAACCTTATTCACGCTTTGATCATAGTGTTGGTGTAGCGTTGATCATTTATCATTTTAGTCATGATATTAAACAAAGCATAGCGGGGTTATTACATGATATGGCGACGCCGGTCTTTGCTCATACGATAGATTTTTTTAATGGGGATCATGTAAAACAAGAATCAACCGAAAATGAAACAGAAAATATCATTAAAAATAATCAAGAGATCATCAAATTATTACAAAAATATAACTTATCTATTGAAGATGTTTGTGACTATCATCTTTACCCACTTGCTGATAATGATTTACCAAAATTATCGGCAGATCGATTGGAATATTCATTAGGGAATATGTTGAACTATGGATTTGTTTCAAAAGAAACAATCAAAGAGTATTATCAACATTTATATATGAATGAAATTATGCAAGAACTTGCTTTTGATAACTTAGATATAGCTATTTCTTTTACGAAAGATGTTTTTAAGACATCAATGGTTTATATAAGCGATGAAGATCGTTTTGCGATGGAACAATTAGCAGTGATTTTAAAAGAAGCAATTGGTGATTCTGTGATTGATTATCAAGATCTATATACCAATGAAACAGCTGTTATTCAAAAACTGTGTCAAAATCAAAAATATTGTCAAAAATGGCATGAATTTAGAAAATATTCATATATTGAAAAGTACTCAAGTTATGCCACAGGAAGCTATCGTGTTAAAGCAAAAAAAAGATATATTTTGCCACTCTTTCATGATCAAAGAATTGATCAATTATCAAGTGAAATTCAAATCATGCTTCAGGATTATCTCAATATATCTTTTGATGATTATATACAAGGAAAATCGTAGTTTTCAACTTTTATTCTTGTTATAATATAAATAAAGAAAAGAGGGATTGATATGGAATTGGTTATCTGTAGAGTGCTGAGATATTTAAATGGTTGTTTAGAAGATGATTATATGTATCGTGTCGGTAATTATATTGTGAAATATTATAGTGATATTTGTTTTCATAATCATCCCTGTGTCAGCGATGATGAAACATTTACAAGTGAAGAACTCTTGAAGTTTTGTCAAAGACTAGGATATGAAAGCATTGAGGATTTTGAATATCAGTTAAAAGTTGACAATCAGTTTCGTTTGGAATTGATTCATGAAAGAATGATGAATTTAGATATTCAACCAATGATTGATTATTTAGATGTGGATGAAAAAGATAATTTTATAAAAATGCTCAATGAACTTTATGAACTGATTGATAAACAAAAGAGAATTGTTATTGTTGGGGGACCATATCCTAATAATATCGCTGTGGATTTTCAAACAGATATGATTACGTTGGGAAAAGAAGTCATTGAATATCATCGCTTTGATAAAAACTTTAGTTTTGATAAAGATGATATTGTTATATTTATGACTGCAACAGGAAGAACGATGGAGTACTATATACGTGAAATCGTTCCTAAAAGCATTTGTCAAGCCTATATTATTATGGTGACACAAAATAGAAAATATGCCAATTATAAAAATGTATGTGCTGATTACGTCATTCATGTGAAAGGAAAATTTGATGGTATTCAATTTAATTATCAAATGATGTTAGTTTTAGACTTATTACGCATTGGTTATTATCAAAAATATTATGTCGCTAAAAAGAATCTTTGATGACAGCATAAAAGCTGTCTTTTTTATTGATAACCAATTTTGTTGATAGATAAAAATAAATATGTTACGATATAGATACCCCATAGGGGTGGGAGGTGTTTATGAAAAAGAAATTTGATGTCATTGGTATGACTTGTAGTGCTTGTAGTGCACATGTTGATAAAGCACTGCGAGGATTAGATGGGATAAAAGATGTTAATGTCAATTTATTAAATAATTGTATGACAGTTGAATATGATGAAAATATTTTAACTGATCAACAAATTATGAATGCAGTTGATAAAGCAGGATATAAGGCACAGCTTGAAAACCAAATTGATAAAAAGAAAGATATAAGACAAGAAGAAAATGATCAAAAGAAAAAATCATTGTTTTATTCATTCTTATTTTTGGTTCCTTTGTTTTATTTGTGTATGGGACATATGTTTGGTTTCCCAATACCAGCTATTTTATCTGGACATGAAAATATGATGATATTTGCATTAACCCAGTTATGTTTGGTTATTCCAATTATGATTATGAATAGAGGATATTTTCAAAGAGGCTTTAAATCATTATTTAATAAAAGTCCAAATATGGATGCACTTATTGCAATGGGGTCTACTGCAGCCTTTGGTTATAGTTTGTATGCGACATTCATGATGGCATACTATGTTGGTAGAGGAGATATGGCATCTGTTCATCATTACATGGTGCAATTATATTATGAATCTGCTGGTATGATTTTAACATTGATTTCTGTAGGAAAATATTTAGAGTCACGTTCAAAACAAAAAACTTCAGAAGCAATAGAAAAGTTAATGAAACTCATGCCATCTACAGCTACAGTTCTCAAAGATGGGCAAGAAGTTGAAATCGCTATTGATGATGTTGAAATCAATGATATTGTCATTGTAAAACCTGGACAAAGTATTCCTTTAGATGGAAAAATTATTGCAGGACACAGTTCAGTTGATGAAGCCATGATTACAGGGGAAAGTTTACCAGTAGATAAGATGGTTGGTGATCAAGTTATTGGTGCAACCATGAATTTGGAAGGCTATATTCAAATTCGTGTTTTAAAAACGTCAAAAGAGACGACGTTATCCAAGATTATTGAATTGGTAG
>CAMFRJ010000195.1 GCA_945981915.1 uncultured Erysipelotrichaceae bacterium | reverse complement strand
GGCTCGGAGATGTGTATAAGAGACAGCTTTTTTAACATGTTTTCACCTCTTATAGCATATCATAACATATTTATCAAAAAAAAGAAAAACCTGTCTAAACAGGTTTTATAATCCTAAAATTCTGACTGTATCTCTAGCAATCATGACTTCCTCATTTGTTGGAACAACCATGACTTTAATTTGAGATTCTGGAGTAGAAATAACTCTCACATCACCTGAACGTGTGTTATTTTTTTCTTCATCTAAAATAGCATGTAGTGCTGGCTGAATGGCTTTGATAATTAGAGTTCTTAAATAAGCTGCATTTTCACCTACACCGGCAGTAAAGGCAATAACATCAATGCCACCTAATTCAACAAAATAACTACCTATATATTTTGCAACAATAGTAGCATATAATTCACTTGTAAGAATAGCTTTTTCATCACCATTTTTATAGGCAGCCTCTACATCACGAGAATCAGATGAAATACCAGAGACACCTAGCATTCCTGATTTTTTATTATAAATTTCTAAAACTTCATCCACAGATTTGTTTAATTTATGACAGAGATAAGGCATTACAGAAGGGTCAACATCACCAGTACGTGTCCCCATCATGACACCAGCTAATGGAGTAAATCCCATAGATGTGTCAATACATTTTCCATCTTTAACCGCTGAAAGGCTAGCACCATTACCTAAATGACAAACAATAATATTTGAATGTTCAGGATTTCCTAAATAATCAATCACTGTTTGAGAAACAAACTTGTGGCTTGTTCCATGTGCTCCATATTTTCTTACTTTTAAATCAGTATAATATTCATAAGGCAATGGATATAAAAATTTATCTTTAGCAATTGTCTGATGGAATGCTGTATCGAATACAAAAACATGTTCTACACCAGGTAATGCTTTTTGAAAAGCACGATATCCAACCAAATGTGCAGGATTATGTAAAGGTGCTAATTCTGCAAGTTCTTCTACTTTACGAGCAACATCTTCATCTACTTTAACAGAATCAGAAAAATATTCACCACCATGAACAATACGATGTCCAACAGCTTCAATTTCACTTAAATTTTCAACAATTTTATATTCAACAAGTGCTTTTAATAACAATTCAACAGCAACTTGATGATCAGGGATAGGCTGTTGTAATGATTTCTTTTCTCCACTTACCTTAATTTCAAAATTTCCCTGTTCTAAACCAATTCTTTCCACTAAACCAGAAGTAATCACTTCTTCACTTGGCATATTGATTAACTGGAATTTTAATGATGAACTTCCAGCATTGACTGCCATCACTTTAACCATAAATTTTCCTCCTTAAACACTATGCCTTTATTTTACATAATATTTGACATATTGACAATAAATTTTTCAAAAAGAAAAGAATAGTTGGAAACTATTCTTTATGCATTTATTTATTGTTGTATGAAGAACGAGACATTTGTTCTTGTCCCATTTTAACTAATCTTTTTGTGATTTCTCCACCGACAGATCCGTTTGCTCTAGCAGTCGTATCAGGACCTAAATTCACACCAAATTCATTAGCAATTTCATATTTCATTTGGTCAATAGCGTTTTGAGCTCCTGGTACAACTAATCTATTACTGTTATTACTTTGTGCCATGTGTGTCACCTCCTGACACTCATATTTTGTGTCAGGATCAAAATACTATACGTAATTTAAAAAATATTTTCATCTTTTTTATAAGAATTATCAACAATAATAGTTTCAACAGTTTCTACACATTCATCAACAAGTGATTCATAATCGAAATGTGATTCAAAAGCTTTTGCTTTATAACTTTTTGGTTTTGTGGCAGGTGCCTTAGGAGTAAAAATTGTACAACAATCTTCATGAGGTCTAATAGAAATATCGTATGTATCAATTTTATTAGCAATATCAATGATTTCTAATTTATCTAAACATAAAACAGGTCGCAATACAGGAATACGAATGACTTCATTAATGACTTGCATACTATCTAATGTTTGGGAAGCAACCTGGCCAATACTTTCTCCATTAACCAATGCTAAACAATGATTTTTTAAAGCTAATTTTTCTCCCACACGATACATCATTCTTCTCATAACGGTCATTGCATAACTTTCATCACAATGATCATAAACTGCTAATTGTAATTTCGTAAAATTAACAACATGAACCTTAATGGAACCATGCGTATAATGTCTTAATTTATCAACAAGATCAAATACTTTTTCTCTAGCAAATTCATTTGTATAAGGTGGTGCTGCAAAATGTACACATTCTAAATCAACACCTCTTTTTAATGTTAAATACCCTGCGACTGGAGAATCTATCCCTCCTGATAACATCAACATAGCTTTACCACCAATGCCAACAGGATAACCACCAGCTCCCTTAATCACATTATTCATCACATAGATAGCATCATGTCTTATTTCAACAGTAATCAATATTTCTGGATGATGAACATCTACTTTCAGTGGTCTATGCACGTGATGAAAGACATGTCCTGCAATTTCTCTATTAATATCTTGAGAATGTCCTGGAAATGTTTTATCACTTCTTTTGGTATTAATTTTAAATGTTGTTCTTGTATCTTCATCAATAATATGTACTATTGCATCTTTGACGATATGTAGATCTTTTTCAAATTTATAAGCATTTGAAAAAGAATGTATACCAAACACAGTTTTTAATTTTTCATTAACTGCTTCATGATCACTTCCATTTAAATAAATATAGAGACGATCATATTGCAAGTGATACTGTAACTTTGGAAATTCATAAAGAATTTCCTTTGTGTTTTTTAATAGTTTTTGTGTAAATAATTTTCTATTTTTACCTTTTGTTGTTAATTCCCCAAATCTAACGACAATATAATTTGCTTCCATAAATTACCTCTGTTTCTTGATTTCTCTCAATATGTTCTTTAGACAATAAATAAATTTATCAATTTCTTCTTTTTTTGTCAAATCACTTATACTGATTCTCAAGGCACTTTTTGCGATACTTTCATCAATATTCAACTGTTTCATGACTCTAGAAACATCACTTGTATGTGATGAGCAAGCACTTCTTGTAGATATTAATATATCTTCATCTTCCAAAGCGTGTAATATAACTTCTGGTTTATAACCAACACATGAGAAATTAATGATATGATTTGTACATACACCACCAGTATTGATGACAACATTATCCAAAGTTGCCAATTCTTGAACTAAATAGTGACGTAATTCTTTTACATATTTTTCTTTTTCTGTAAAGTTTTCTAAAGCTAGGCGTAACGTTTTCGCAAAAACAATATTGGTACATGCATTACTTGTACCTCCTCTTAATGAAAATTCTTGTTGACCACCATTAATCAAAGGAACAAGTGTTGTTTTTCTATTTTTATACAAAAGACCACTTCCTTTTAAACCATATATTTTATGAGCTGAGAAAGAAGCACAGTCAATACCCT
>CAMFRJ010000194.1 GCA_945981915.1 uncultured Erysipelotrichaceae bacterium | reverse complement strand
TAAATAATGGAGGAATGACTTTTTATATAGGGACAGATCCGACAGGTGATAGTTTGCATATTGGTCATTTTTCTTCATTCTTAATTAGTAAAAGATTAAAAGATGCTGGACATACCCCAATTTTGTTAGTTGGTGGTGGAACAGGTTTAATTGGGGATCCTAAGCCTGATACTGAAAGACCAATGATCACAAAAGAACAAGTACAGCATAATTTTAATTGTTTAAAAGCACAAGCACAAAATATTTTTGGCTTTGAAGTTGTCAACAATTATGATTGGTATAAAGATGTTAATTTTATTGATTTCTTAAGAGATTATGGGAAATATTTTAATGTCAATTACATGTTAAATAAAGATATAGTTAAAAGAAGATTAGATTTAGGAATTACATATACTGAGTTTTCATATATGATTATGCAAGCTATGGATTTTTATTGGTTACATGAAAATAAAAATGTTACTTTGCAAGTTGCTGGTCAAGATCAATGGGGTAATATTACTGCAGGAATCGAATTAATCAGAAAGAAGACAGGAAAAGAAGCATACGGATTTACAATGCCACTTCTTACAAAAAGCGATGGTACGAAGTTTGGGAAAACCAATGGAAAAGCGATTTGGCTAGATAGAAAGAAAACATCTCCATATGAAATGTATCAATTTTTCATTAATTCTGAAGATGAAAAAGTCATTGATTACTTAAAATTCTTAACATTCTTAACTCCTGAAGAAATTATGGATTTAGAAGAAAAAAATAAGAAACAGCCACATTTAAGAGAGGCTCATAAAGCTTTAGCAAAAGAAGTGATTACTTTTTTACATGGTTATGAAGCTTATGAAGAAGCAGTTCAAGTGTCTCAAACATTATTCTCTGGACAAATTCAAAACTTGACAAAAGATCAAATTGATGTTGCATTTGAGGGTGTTCCAACAGTTGAATGTCAAGAAAATGAATTAAATATTCTAGATGCTTTGATTCTTGCTGGTGCAGCAAAAAGTAAAAGAGAAGCAAGAGAATTTGTTAATGGTGGATCTGTATTGATAAATGGAGAAAGAATTAAAGATATTGAATATACAGTTTCTAAAGATAATGCTTTTGGTAAAGAAAAAACAATTATTAGAAGAGGTAAAAAGAATTATTTTGTTCTTAAACATGCATAAAAGATGATATGGAAAGATATCATCTTTTTTATAGGCTTGTATTTCTTTTTCTTTATTGTTAGAATGTTTTTGGTGATAATAATGGATGGTATCTTATTGATTGACAAACCAGCAGGTTATACTAGTCATGATATTGTAAATATAGTAAGGAAACAACTTCATACAAAGAAAGTTGGTCATTGTGGAACTTTAGATCCTGATGCAACAGGAGTTTTGGTCATTTGTGTCAATAAAGCAACGAAGATTATTCAATTTCTTATGAGTGATAGAAAGATCTATCGTGCTACCTTGACACTTGGGAAAAGCACAGATACGTATGATGCAAGTGGGAAGACACTTGGAGAAAAAGAAGTAGGCCCTCTTTCATTAGAAGAAGTAAAAAGTACACTTCATAGTTTTTTAGGGAAATCAAAACAAATGCCACCTCTTTATTCAGCAATAAAGGTCCATGGTAAAAAGTTATATGAATATGCAAGAAACGGTCAACATGTTGATGTTGAACCACGAGATATTGAAATATTTCAGATTGATATGATATCTTTTGATGGAGTGCATTTGGTTTTTGATGTCTCTTGTTCGAAAGGAACATATATTCGTTCATTATGTGTTGATATTGCTCAAAAATTAGACTATCCAGGTCATATGTCTGATTTAGTGCGTATTCAATCAGGACAGTTTCATTTATCGAAATGTAATACACTAGATGATTTGAAAAATGATCATTATACATTATTAAGTATTGATGAAGCATTACAACATTTGCCTCAAATAACAGTTTCTGATGAATCAATCGTTTATCATGGAAAAAAAATAAAAAGTTCATTTCAACAACGTGTGGCTGTATGTAATGAGCAAGGGCATATTTTGGCTGTTTATGGACCTGATGGACAAGGATATTTAAAAAATATAAGAGGTTTATGGTAATGAAAGTCATACACTTAAAAAAAGATCAATTTCATAAATTAGCTGATAGTGTGATTGCAATTGGATATTTTGATGGTTTGCATCTAGGACATATGCAGCTTATCAACGAAGTCAAAAAAATTAGTCAAAATACAGGCTTAAAAAAGGGAATCATGACTTTTGATAAACATCCGCAAGTTGTATTTGGAAAAGATGATTTTCAGTATTTGATGTCTCTAGAAGAAAAGATGAAGATGATTGAGCAGATGGATTTTGACTATTTTTTTATCATTGATTTTGATAAAGAAGTGGCTTCCTATGAACCGGAAGTATTTATTCAACAATATATCATTAAAAATTACATCAAATATGTTGTTTGTGGATTTGATTTTCACTTTGGAAATCAAGGTATGGGTCATGCACAAACTTTACAAAAATATGCTAAAGATCACTATCAAGTGAAGATTATAAAAAAATATGAAATTGATCATAAAAAAGTTTCTTCTTCAATTATTAGACATTATATTCATGAAGGTGAAATTGAAAAAGCAAATCAATTATTAAATAGACCTTATCGTATTACTGGTCGCGTTATCCATGGTCAAAAAAATGGACATAAAATTGGTTTTCCTACAGCAAATGTAGAAATTGGACAATATGTTGTCTTAAAAAGAGGTGTCTATGCAGTATATGTATACGTCAATGGTTTATGTTTGAAAGGAATGGCTAATATTGGTATGAATCCGACATTTGGCCTTTTACATGATATATCATTAGAAGTTAATATCTTCGATTTTGATGATAATATCTATGATAAAATGATTGATATTGATTTTATTGCTTATATTCGCCAAGAGAAACATTTTCATAATATTGAAGAATTAATCAATCAATTAAATAAAGATCAAAAAGACATTGTTCAATTACTTGAATAATGTCTTTTTGATTGGACATAATAATACGGGTGGTGTCATGATTTATCTCCTATTATTGTTCAGTGATATCATATGGGGGCTAAATATTGTTATTACAAAATTAAAGTATAGTTCTTTTCATCCAATATTTCTTGTTTTTTTAAAATTGTTTTTTTCTTTTTTTGCGATGTGTTTTATTTTATATCTAAAACATGGACAAATCGTAAGATTAGAAATAAAAGATATCATCATCAACGCCAATTTAATTAATGTTTTTAATTTTTTGTTGACATATTTTGCTTTAACAACGATCAAAGGTGTTATATCAGCAACAATCAACTGTCTTGCACCATTGATGATGGCATTGATTTCTTTTTTATATAATAAAACAATTGATCATAAAGTTCTGTACTTTTTAATTTTTATAATTTTTGGGTTTTTATGTACTATTCATTTTGAAATAACCTCTTTATCAA
>CAMFRJ010000193.1 GCA_945981915.1 uncultured Erysipelotrichaceae bacterium | reverse complement strand
GTTGTTGTGATAATTGTCATTTTACGATCTCGGTCACTTTCGATTGTTCGACTTGCCATGATTCCAGGAACACCACAACCGCTTCCTATTAACATAGGAATAAATGATTTACCCGATAAACCAAATTTTCTAAAAATGCGATCCATGATAAAGGCTATACGTGCCATATATCCACAATCTTCTAATACAGCTAAAAAAGCAAACAATACAAACATTTGTGGGACAAATCCTAAAACAGCTCCGACCCCAGCAACAATACCATCCAAAATCAATCCTTGTAACCACGAAGCACAATGAATACTTGTTAAAAAACTTTCTATAGCAGGTGGAATGATTTCACCAAATAAAACATCATTTGTCCAATCAGTGACAAATGTTCCCACAGTTGTCACTGAAACATAATACACAATAAACATCACAAAGGCAAAAATTGGTAAAGCCAAGACTCTATTTGTCACAATTCTATCAATTTTATCTGATGTCGTTAATTTTTCATGATTTCCTTTTCGATAACACTCTTCAATGATATGAGTGATATAAGAATATCTCGCATCAGTGATGATACTTTCACTATCATCATCTAACTCATTTTCTAAACGAACAATGATTTCTTCATTATTTTGAATCTGATATGCTGAAATGATTTTCTCATCTCTTTCAAAGAGTTTCACACTATAAAATAATGCTTTTTTTGTATCAATTGATGAAGGTAATAATTTTTTTAACTCGCTAAGAACATCATTAATTTTTTGATGATAGATATTTTTAGCTTGACAGCGATGATGAGCTACACTTCTTACCTTATTCATCAATTCTTTGATTCCTTTATTTTTTAAAGCTGAAATAGGAACAACTGGGCATCCTAATTCTTTGGATAATTGCTCATAATTAATATGATCTCCTCTTTTTTCAATGACATCTAACATATTCACCGCAACAACAATTGGTATCGCTAATTCTAATAATTGTGTTGTCAGATAAAGATTTCGCTCTAGATTTGAGCCATCGACAATATTTAAAATAACATCTACTTTTTCATTTAATAAATATTCTCTAGAAACAACTTCTTCTAATGTATATGGCGATAATGAATAAATTCCTGGTAAATCAGTTATTTGAATATTGTTATCGTCCTTATACAATCCTTCTTTCTTTTCAACTGTCACACCTGGCCAGTTCCCTACATATTGATTTGCTCCAGTCAATATATTAAATAAAGTTGTTTTCCCACTATTTGGATTTCCTGCTAACGCAACATTTAACATATTTCCCCTTCTTTCTGTTAGCTTAAGCTAACTGTATGATATAAAAATAAGTTGCCTATGCAACCTCAATCATAGAAGCATCTGCTTTTCTCAGTGATAATTCATATCCTCTTACCGTGACTTCAACGGGATCACCTAATGGTGCTACCTTTCTGACATAGACACTTACTCCTTTTGTTATCCCCATATCCATGATTCTTCTTTTGGTTGCACCTTGCCCATTCACTTTTTTTACAGTCACAGTTTCACCAATTTTGACCTCTCTTAACGTCATATTTCCCCTCCTAAATTATTATTTTACTGGCAAGTTCCTTTGAAAGAGCTATTCTAGAACTTTTTATATCTACAATAATATTTCCTTGAGCTTTATGAATAATACGTATAGCGCTCCCAGGTACTATTCCTAAATTCTCTAAATGATGTTTCATTTGAGCAGTCCCTCCTACCTTTTTTATTGTATTTTCTTCATTCGTATTAGCATACAACAATGGCATCATTATATCCTCCTCCACTTGCTTTCTAATTAGCTTGAGCTAACCGATGATTAAAAAATATAGTTAGCTACATCTAACTCATATATAATATAATTCTTTTTATATGTTCTGTCAAGCCATTTTAAAAAGATTGCTTAACTTTCAAAATATATGTTAAAATATGAAAAGAGGTGAAATGTATGAGTTTACAAGAATCAGGTGAAATGTATTTAGAAACAATATTGATTTTAGAACGAAAAAATAATTATGTTCGTTCAATTGATATTGCTAGAGAACTCAATTATTCAAAGCCTAGTGTTTCACGAGCTATTGGTTTATTAAAAAAAGAAGAATATATCACTGTTGATAATAAAGGATATATTTCTTTTACAGATAAAGGCAGACAAATTGCATCAAGCATCTATGATCGTCATAATACTTTATCTTCATTTTTTGAAAGTCTTGGCGTATCTCATGATATTGCTATCAATGATGCTTGTCGTATAGAACATGTTATTTCTGAAGAAACAATGAAAAAAATCAAAGAACATATGCAAAAATAGTTTTTTCTCAAATAGTTCACATAATTTTAACATAATGTGTGTATTATTGTTATATTATCTTAGGAAAGGTGTCTATTATGGAAAAAATTGCAATTTTAACAGATTCATGTGCTGATGTTCCTCAAGAATTTATTAATCAATATCATATTTATACTGTCCCAATGATGGTGACAACTGAAAATCAATCTTATCGTGATGGAATCGATATAACTGCTCAAGATGTTTATCAGCTTCAACAATCACATATTTTGAAAACATCATCACCTAAAGGTGAAGATGTCATTAGTACATTGGAACAAATCAAAGCTGATGGCTATAGTCATGTGATTATCTTAACTATCGCTTCTGCTCTATCAGGGACTGTCAACCAAATACGTATTTTTGCACAAGATGTTGATGATTTGGTTATTGAAGTTTTTGACAGTAAAAGTGCAAGTATTGGTAATGGTATCATTGTGATTGAAACAGCTCGTCTAAGAGACTCTGGTCTATCTTTTGATAAACTTAAAGAAAAAGTTGCTCAACTTATCGAAAATACATACGTTTATTTTTCAATAGATACTTTGGAATACTTACAAAAAGGCGGTCGTATTGGAAAAGCAACTGCTTTTGTAGGTGGAGCTTTAAAAATCAAACCAATTCTTTCTTTTGAAAAAGAAGCTGGTACAATCTACGTTCCAGCGAAAGTAAGAGGAAACAAAAAAGTGAAGGCACAATTGATTAAGCTTATTAGTAAACACGTTGAAGAGCATCCGGAAAGATCATTTCAAATTGTTGTTGCAGATGGAGGAAATCCAGATGAACACCAGGTTTTAGAAGAAGAGATTCGCCAATTATTTCCACAAGCTAAAAAATTGATCAACGCTAAAATAGGCGCTGCACTTTCTACATACTTGGGTAGCGGTTTATTAGGAGCTGGCATACAATTTATAGATTAAGTAGAGATTTCTCTACTTTTTTATTTCTACAAAAAAAGGTAAGCGAACTTACCCACTTTGTTTCTTTCGATTTCTTATGATGAAAGGAAAAAGGAATTTGGCTCAATATATGTTTAAAGAATTGATCATAGGAAATTTAAAAGAATATCATTGCATAAGCGATGATGCTTATTTGTAAAACAAGAGCCATCAAACTTCTTTTTAATTTTTTATTCATAGCTCTTTTCTACCTTTCTGTAGCTATAATTCATCTACATTTACATGTTAGCATATGCTAACTATAATGTCTGTCTCTTATACACATCTGAC
>CAMFRJ010000192.1 GCA_945981915.1 uncultured Erysipelotrichaceae bacterium | reverse complement strand
GTTTATGCAAGTGATCTGTCTAAAGACATGTTAGAAGTAGCTAGATTGAAATGTATTGAAAATGAAGTTAATATCCATTTATCAAGAATAGATATGTGTGATTTTGAAATCGCTCATCAATTAGATCTTGTTTTATGTCTATGTGATTCTATAAATTATATTTTAAAAGAAACTGATGTTTATAGGGTTTTTCAAAATGTTTTTTGTGCAATAAAAAAAAGTGGATGTTTTATTTTTGATGTTAATTCTCTCTATAAAATGGAAGTTATTTTAAAAGACTATATCGAAAAAAATGATGATCCTGATTATTTTTTTAAATGGAAGGTTGATCATTTAGATTATGGGTTTGTAAAACATACTGTTGAGATTATAGATAAGATTGAAAATGATAGGGTCTATGAGGAACATTTTCAAAAAACATTATCTGTTGATCAATACATGTCAATGTTGATACAAATTGGATTTCAAGATATTGAAATATATAGTGATTTTAACAATTACAAAGAGAATTGTGAAAGAGTCATTTTTGTATGTAGAAAGGGGGAAGAAAAATGATAGGAATTATTGGTGCAATGAAAGAAGAGGTCGATGCTTTATTAAATAAAGTAGACATTTTCAATAAAAAGATGGTTTTGGACTGTATTTTTTACGAAGCACAGATTGCTCATAAAGATGTTGTTATTATGCAAGGAGGAATTGGTAAAGTCAATGCCGCAATTTGTACAACTCTACTATTAACAAACTATGACATTGATTATGTAATTAATATAGGTTCTGCTGGAGGATTAAAAGAATACCAAAATGTTGGTGATGTCGTGATTTCTAGTCATGTTGCTTATCATGATCTAGATATTACTGCTTTTGGTAGACAGATTGGTGAATTGCCTGATATTCCTCGTCTTATTCCAGCTAATCAGGATTTGATCAATAAAGCAAAAGACATATTAAATCGTTTAGATATACATGAAAATATAGGTCTAATAGTATCAGGTGATCAGTTTATTTCAAGTGAAAAACAAGTTAAACCGATATTAGATACTTATCCTGATGCTTTATGTTGTGAAATGGAAGCAACCGCTATAGGCCATGTATGTTATAAATTTAAAACACCTTTTATTATTACTCGCTCGTTATCAGACGTATTTGGTAAGGGTGAATCTTCAATTCAATTTGATGAATATTTAAAAGTTGCTAGTCAAAATTCTGCACAATTATGTATCGAATTAATTAAAGAATCGGGGCTATAATCATGAGAAAAGGAGATATAGAATTATTAGCTCCAGCAGGAAGTTATGATGCTCTTGTTGCTGCAGTACAAAGTGGTGCTAATGCCATCTATGTTGGTGGCAAGCAATATGGAGCAAGAGCATTTGCGAATAATTTTGATGATGAAACAATGATAAAGGCAATTGAATATTGTCATCTTAGAAATGTGTTTCTTTATGTCACAGTTAATACGTTGTATACGGATGAGCAATTTGATGAGTTGCTAGATTATATTTCTTTTTTATATCAAAATGGAATAGATGCTCTTATCGTACAAGATATGGGTTTATTCCATATGATCAAAAAATTCTTTCCAGATGTGCAAATACATATGTCTACACAGGCAAGTGTTAAGAATCTTGAAGGTGTTTTATTTTTTGAAGAAAATAATGTTGATAGGGTTGTTTTAGCTAGAGAACTTCATATCAGTGAAATTGCTCATATTGCAAATAATTCAAATATTGATTTGGAAGTATTTGTTCATGGTGCTTTATGTATGTCCTATAGTGGACAATGCTTAATGAGTTCTATGATTGCAAAAAGAAGTGGAAATAGAGGACAATGTGGACAACCTTGCCGCTTGCCTTATGAATTAGTTGAAAACAATCATATTATTACAGGTCCAGATAAGTATTTGTTATCCCCGCAAGATTTATGTTCTATTGAATATGTTGGGCAATTGATTGATGCGGGAGTGAAATCTTTTAAAGTAGAAGGACGTATGAAAAGACCAGAATATGTTTATTCGGTTATTTCTGCATATCGCCGAGCAATCGATGCTTATCTAAATAAACAGAATGCTGATTTAAAAGATGATATCTTGAACATGAAGAAGATGTTTCATAGAGGTTTTACAAAAGGTTTTTTATTTCAGGATTCACTGACATTAGCTAAATCTATTCCTGGGCATCATGGAATTTATTTGGGGCATATTCATCACTATCAAAAGAAAAACAAATTTCTTTATATCAAATTGGAGACATCATTATCTCAAAATGATAGAATTTATTTTCCTCAAAATGATCTGACAAGAACAATTACAAAATTGTATAAGAATGGAAAACTTGTTAATCATGCTAATCAAAATGATCTTGTTGCTATTGAACTTGATTCAAAAATCGTTTTGCATCAAGATGTTTATAAAGTTATTGATTATCAGTTAATACATAATATACAAGATACTTTAAAAAATGAACAAATTCAACTTCCAATAGATATGGTTTTAACTGGCCAAATCAATGAACTGTTAAAGTTGACTGTTCGTTGTTTTCATTATGAAGTAACAGTCTTCAGTCAAGGTGTTGTTGAACGGGCATTGAATACACCTACATCTTATACAAGATTAAAAGAACAACTGAGTAAACTTGGCAATACGCTTTATCAAGCTCGCTCTATTGATATTTCTTTTCCTGAACAAGGAATAATTGCGATTAAGGAAATTAACCAATTAAGAAGAAATGCAATCGAACAATTAAATATATTGCGCTTACAAAATAAGCGTCATATCAGTCAAATAAAAAGTGATATTCATTTAAATAGAGTACATCATCCTGATAAACTTGCTATAAAAGTTGCATCTGTTGAAATGATAAAGCATCTTGATAAAAATGGTATTGACCAAATTTTCATACCATTTCATGAATACACATGTTATGAAAAAAATGTTATACCATATATTCCATTTTTATATAATGAAGAAGAATTAAGATCATTTATAAATTCTCCATTATTTGATAAAGTTGATACTATTATGGTGAGTGATTTTGGTGCATATTATCTTTTAAAAGATCAAAAAAAAATCATTTTAAACTCGAATTTTAATATCAGTAATACTTTTGCTTTACATGAATTTAATCATGATAGTGTTTTATCTTTAGAAATAAACCAAGGTGAAATCAATCATCTGCAAACGATGAACAATCTTTATTTGACAGCATATACACAAGTAATTAATATGAATTTAAAACATTGTGTTATATCAGAACACTATTTCCATAAAAAGAATAAACATTGTTCTATGTGTCAAAAAAATCATTATCAGCTCAAAGATAGAAAAGGGGAAGTTTTTGACATTGTGACAGATCATAATTGTAACAATTATATTTTAAATTGTCGTCGTATTTATTTAGAAAATATTGATTCATATCATGTAGATTATGTTTTATTAGATTTCATCAATGAAAAACCAAATTTAATAGAACAAATCATTCGTGATTTTCAAACAAATATTTTACTAAATAAGAAAAGTCAAATCATTTCATCTTTAGACACATTTAGAGGTTATTATTAATAATAT
>CAMFRJ010000191.1 GCA_945981915.1 uncultured Erysipelotrichaceae bacterium | reverse complement strand
ATATTATACATTCTAAATATACTTTGTCAACTAAAAGTATATTTAGAATATACTTTGTTTGTGATTATTTTTCTAGTAGTGTACCATTATTTAAATCATTGTATGCCATTTTTATGCCACTTTCAAAGCATATGTCTTAGACTAAACAAAAAAAGCATAACTTTCTAACACTCATAAAGTCATCAAATTTCGCTTCACGATTTAGAGATATTATGCTTTTATTTTATCTATCAATTTAAGTTTGAAATCAAAATTATCTTGATTTTATCACTATTTATTACGTTGCTTCATTTGAGGGAAAAGAATAACTTCTTGGATAGATTCTTGTCCAGTTAATAACATAACTAATCTATCAATACCCATTCCCATACCACCTGTTGGAGGTAATCCATATTCCAATGCTTCTACATAATCTAAATCCATTTCATTTGCTTCTTCATTACCTAGTTCTTTTTCTTTTAATTGGTTGGCAAATCTTTCATACTGATCAATTGGATCATTTAATTCAGTAAAGGCATTTGCATATTCATTACCACAGATGAATAATTCAAATCTTTGTGTGAATCTTGGATCTTGTAAATTCTTTTTTGCAAGTGGTGAAATTTCAATTGGATGTCCATATACAAAAGTTGGATCAACAATTGTTTCTTCTACATATTTTTCAAAGAATGCATTAATAATATGTCCATATTGGAAATGTTTTTCTACTTCAATATCATGTTCTTTTGCTAGTGCTAAAGCTTCTTCAAAAGACATTTCCCCTGCAAAATCAATACCAGTTTTTTCTTTAATAGCATCTGTCATAGAAATACGTTTAAATCCAGGTGCTAATGAGATATGATGACCTTTATATTCAATATCATATGTTCCACAAACTTCCATTGCCGCATTAGAAACAATCCCCTCAGTTAAATCCATCATACCTTCAAGATCACTAAATGCTTTATAAACTTCAATTGTTGTAAATTCAGGATTATGAGTTCTATCCATACCTTCATTTCTAAACAATCTACCAATTTCATAAACCGCATCCATACCACCAACAATTAATCTTTTTAATGATAATTCAGTTGCAATTCTTAAATAATAATCCATATCTAAAGTATTGTGATGTGTAATGAAAGGTCTAGCAGCAGCTCCTCCTAAAATTGGATTTAAAACAGGTGTTTCTACTTCTACATAACCTTTGTTATCTAAATAATGTTGAATAGAACGAATGATCTTTGGTCTTGTAAACGCAATTTTCTTTGCTTCTTCATTCATGATCAAATCAACATATCTTCTTCTATATCTTTCTTCTACATCAGTTAGACCATGAAATTTTTCAGGCAATGGTCTTAAAGCCTTTGTTAAATGTGTATATTCATCAACTCTAATAGAACATTCTCCAGTATTAGTCATAAAGACAGTTCCTTTAACACCTACGATATCACCAATATCACCTTTTTTGATGATTTCATAAACGTCTTCACCAACAACATCTTTTCTAATATATAATTGAATTTGTCCATCTCTATCTTGAATATGCATGAAACATACTTTTCCTTTACGACGTTTTGTCATAATTCTACCAGCAACAGCGACTTCAACATGCATGTCTTCTAACTCTTCATGAGTCTTATCACCATATTCATCTTTAATACCTTGAGAATAAGCTGTTACATCAAATCTTTGACCAAAAGGATCAATCCCTTTATCAATTAATTCTTGCAATTTTTCTCTACGAACTAATTCTTGTTCACTAAACTTTCTTTCTTCCATATTTTCCTCCTATAAATATAAAAAACTCCCATCCCATGGGACGAGAGTTCAAACGTGTTACCACCCAAATTCATTAATAGATTGCTCTATTAACCTCATAAACTATCAATTAATAGTTTTGCCTGTAACGTGGCTAACGTTATTTCATCATCAATCATCCGAAATACAGCTCCTAGTCTTTATTCATTACACGCCCATCATCTTTTTCCACCAACCAAAGACTCTCTATCATGTTAAATGCAATTACTCTTCTATTCATCGCCTTTATTTCTATTCCTTGTTATATTATCCTAATTGTTTTATCTTGTCAATATAAGCAATAAAAAAGATCGATATAAAATCGACCCTCTCCCAACTATTTCTTTGTTGTTTTTTTAGCTGTTGTTTTTTTAGCAGCTGTTGCTTTTTTTGTAGCAGTTGTTTTAGCAACTGGTTTTTCTTCTACTTTTTCAGCTTTAGCAACTGGTGCTTTTTTTGGAGCACAAGCTTTTTTTGCAGGTGCTTTTTTTACTGGAGCTTCATTGTAATCTGGCATAGCTTTTACGTCTAATTCCCCTTCAACTTGAGCACCATCTTTTTTAGTTGCTACATAGAATAATTTTGCTGTTTCAGGAACATAATATACATTTAATGTTTCTACATCTGTAGATTTTACACCTTCAGCTTTTAAACTTTCTTTAACATATTTATCTAAATCTTTATCAGTTACATTAGTTCCACTGTATTGAACTTCAATAATTGTTTTCATTATAATTTGAATTCGAAACCTTTGTTTCTACTTCCTCCTCGGAGAGTATTTTATACTATTTTATAAAAATGTAAAGCCTTTTTTGGGAAAAACACGCATAAAATCAACGCTTTTCCCAATGTAAGCGCTCCCTGTTATGAAATATATCATTTTGAATATCAAATTAATATTTTCTGTCAAAAAATAAAGAATTGAGTTTTTCAATTCTTTATGACTTTTTAGATTTACCATCAATAACCATGACAAACTTTGTAGATGCTTCAACATCATCATTTGCGCCTGTCATTGTTTTGTAATCCTTAGAAAGCTGAGTTAACTTTTCTGTTTTCTTAATATCTTTTTTGATTGTATTATTCAATACATCTGCTATTTTATTTATTCCTTCATCTTGGAATTGAACCATACCTGAAACCAGTTCATTAGCTCCTGCTTCTAATTGATCCATTCCTTCTATTTTCAATGTTTGTGTTCCACTAACCAGCTGTTTTGCCCCTATTGATAATTGATCAATCCCTTGACTTAATTGATTGAATCCCTTTTCAATCGCTGGCACGTTTTCTTTTACAGTTTCTAAACCATTTGAAACCTGAGCAGCTCCATTTAATAATGTACCTTTTTGGCTTGCATCACTACCAATAGCCTGTGTTAACGAAGTTGCCCCTTCTTTTAAGGCTTGGACCCCTCCACTTAACTGACTGTTTAAACCAGTTAAAATCTTAGCTGATACTGTTAAATCTGTTGCTGCTTGTGTTAATGATTGACTATCTAATGAAGAAAGTTGTCTCATACTTGATAATAGTGTATTGACTTGTTCTAAATATAATGAGTATTGTTTACCATCTTCTTTTTTACTTAAATATTCGGCAAGTTCTGTTAAGCGTGTTGATAAAGCCTGTAATTGTTGACTATTTGGTAACTGACTAGCCATTGTATTGATTTGACTTAATGCGCTTGTCAATGTATTGACATTAGTGACAATATCATTATTGATTGTATATTGTCGTCCTGATTGAGGATCAGTATATGTTCCCCCATTAACTGCTATACCAAGAATATT
>CAMFRJ010000190.1 GCA_945981915.1 uncultured Erysipelotrichaceae bacterium | reverse complement strand
AGATTGAGAATAATAAGATGATAAAAATTCTTGTCCCATCTTTAATCCTCTTAATTGAATGAGATTTTCTTTAAAATATTGATTTAAAATTTTACAAAATATATTTTGTAACATACTTTCAAAACTATTTTGACCTTCAATTTGAAAACATTTTTTGAAAAAGATTTGATGTTCATAAATGACATGGATAATGTTTTGCATCAATTTCTCAATATCAAACTGATGATCAATGAAAACATTATCACCAATCAGCATCTGTTCAACAAGATATTCTAAAGCTTCATATTTATCAATGAAATGATTGTAAAATGTTCCTCGAATAACACCTGTTTTGTCACATATCTGTTTGATTGTAATTTTTTCAAAAGGTTTTTCTGTCACCAATATATAGAGACTTTGACATAAAAAGTCTTTCATATTATTTCTTTTATAATTGTTTTTCATATTCTATACCAAAGATCCTGTTAAAATAAAAGCAATGATAAAATAAATAAAAGCAGAAAGATAACGAACATTTTTCTGATAAGCAGCGCCACAATAATATCCAGTGTATTCACCGATAACAACAGTGGCTAGGGTAATGAAAAATACTAATAAACTTTGTATATAAAAATTACTATTGAGATAAGAACAAATAATAGCTATCAAAAAACAATCCAAACCTGTAAAAAAAGCCATATGTATGTTTTTTTTAATATTAAAACTTAAATCAAGTTTTTCTTCAAATGGAGAAGAATTTCTTGTTTTCCATATAATTCTAATAGCAATGATATCGAGTAAGATTATAGCTAAAACTTTATTGAATAAAACGAATGAATCAGTAAAAATGAGTTTAGTAAAAAGACATCCTAAGATATATAGTAGAGACGTTATCACTGAGAAAACAAAACCATGGCGAAAAGCTTTTTTTAAGGTTACTTGTAAGCTTGTCGCTCCTTTTTCCATCATTAGAACAAAGACATCTAAACTTATACAAATAATAACAAAGATAAACAATAACATAATCATCTTCCTTTTCTTTTTACAATTATAACAAAAAGCATATTCAAAACAAGGAATGAGATGAGAGTTTGAACAAATCAATAGAATTGTCTATTAAACAATTATGCATTGAATAGACAATTCTATGATAAAAAAATGCTTTTTATGCAATATATTTGAATCATCCTTTTTAGTCTATGATATAATGAGGGTATATAAAAGAATGAGTGAAGAGTATGAAAAAGAGAATTATAGTATTATTGGCAGCTGTTTTAATAGTTTTTTTAAATATCATGTCCATACAGGCTAAAGAAGAAAAACGTGTTTTATTTATAAGTTCTTATTCTTATGCCTGGGAAAGTGTTCCTTGTCAAATAGATGGAATCCTTTCATCTTTAGATGTTTCGGTTTCTTTAGACATAGAATATATGGATATGAAAAGATTTAATGATGAAACGACAAAACAGTATTTTTATGAACAATTAAAGTATAAATTAGAACATTGTGCCCCTTATGATGTCATCATAACAGGAGATGATCCTGCACTTAATTTTGTGATGGAACATAGGCAAGATATATTTAAGGACATACCTGTTGTTTTTGAAGGAGTTAATAATATTGAAACTGCTAAAAAGGCAAGTCAAGATGAATTAACAACAGGAGTCGTAGAGGAGCTTTCTTATAAAGATAATATACGTTTTTCTAGACAAATATTTCCTCATGCCAAACGTATTGTTGCTATTTGTGATGATACTGTTACTGGTCAAGGAGAAAGAGAACAGTTTTTTGCAAATGCCAAAGATTATCCGGACATTGATTTTGAAGAAATCAATGTTTCAAAATTGAGTGAAAAAGAGCTCATTGCACAACTTTCTTCTTTAGACGAAGAAACGATTTTGTTCTATTTGATCTTAAGTGAAAATAAAGATCATAAGACATATACATCAAAAGAGGCGGCTTTATTAATTTCCGAAAATGCTTCCGTTCCATGTTTTCGTTTTGTACAACCTGGAATTGCGCAAGGGTTGTTAGGTGGCAAGATTGTTTCTCATGAAAAAATGGGTGCTATTGCTGGAAAGATGGCGCAACAGATCATAGATGGTAAAAATACGCAAGATATTCCTTTAGAATTAAAAAGTCCTAATCTGTATTATTTAAATGAAGATGTTTTTTTAAAGTTTGATTTAGATCTAGACATGATACCTCAAGGAGCAACTGTTATTAATCATCACCTTTCTTTTTATGAAGAACATAAAAAGATCATTATTGTTTTTGGCGTTGCTTTATCGTTTATGTTTTGCATCTTAGTGATCATGATCGTACATAATTTCAAAAAGAAAAAGTTGATTCATGAATTAGAAGATATGACCATTCAATTGAATCATATTGTTCAGTATGATGAATTGACACAATTAGGAAACAGAAGAAATTTTTTAGAAAACTTAGAGACATTGATTCATGAAAATAAACAATTAACAATAGCTGTTTTTGGATTGGATAATTTTAAAAAAGTTAATGATATTTTTGGTAATAGTAGTGGTAATAAGATATTGAAAAAATTAGCAAAACGTTATCAAAAAATGGAAAATGAAAAGACTCATTTCTATCGTTTGTCAGGAGATGAATTTGGTATTATTTTTCAAAGTCATGAAACAGAAGAATTTATTAAAAGTTTCATGGAAATGATGAATAAGCCACATATGATTCATCATCAAAAATGCCTTTTAACTTGTAGTGTGGGATTGGCATTATATCCAAATGATAGCCAAGATATAGAAGAATTGTTATCTTATGCCAATAGCGCTATGAACGTTGTTAAAAAAGCAGGGAAAAACAATTATCGTTATTATGATCAAAGTATCGAACACGAACAACTTGAATTATTAAAAATTGAAAATATTTTAGAAGATGCTTTACAAAACAATGGTTTTCGTTTGGTTTATCAACCATTGGTTGATTCACATACGGGTAAAGTTGTATCATATGAAGCATTGTTAAGACTCAAGTATTATACAATTAGACCAGACCAATTTATTTCAGTTGCTGAAGAAAGTGGATTTATCATTCCAATGAGTCGATGGGTCATTGAACAGACAGTCCATGATTTAGCAAGGATCAAAAAATCAGGCAAAGAACTCAAACCGATTTCCATTAATTTTTCTAGTATTCAAATGAGAGATGTGGGTCTTGTTAATTATGTTAAAAATGTTTTAGAAAAATATGATATTGAAGGCAAATATATAGAATTTGAAATTACTGAAGGTGTATTTTTAAAAATGGATCAGGAAGCAGAACGTTTTTTCTTACAATTAATTGATATGGGAATCAGGCTTGTTTTAGATGATTTTGGAACAGGTTTTGCTTCTATTCAATATCTATTGGATATTCCTTTTTATAAAATAAAATTGGATAAATCAATGATCTATAAATTTTTAAATTTACATAATGGAGAAACTTTAAAACAATTAATTTCTTTCATTCATAGTTTAAATTTAATCGTTGTTGGAGAGGGCGTTGAAGTCAAAGAACAGTTTATTCCTTTACAAGAATTTCAATGTGATATTATCCAAGGATATCTTTTTGAAAGACCACAAGACTATGAATTGATA
>CAMFRJ010000189.1 GCA_945981915.1 uncultured Erysipelotrichaceae bacterium | reverse complement strand
TGTTTATAGTTTCTATCTCTCTTATCATTTTTGTATTTATTCTTATTTTTAATCCTAAAATACGCGGTAAATTGTTAAATCGACAAATCAAAGCTGTGAAACAGATGAGCGAGGATTCAAAAGAAGATATGGAAGAAATCATAACAAATTTATCAACTGTTTCGATTCGTTCAAAAAATCGTATAATCCATGAACAAGAAGACACATTAAAAGAAATGGCTCATAAACAAGAAGAAATATATCATGAATCAATAAAAAAAACAGCACAAGCTGTTCAAGAAGGACTATCCTCTCATAAAATGTATTGTAAGCATTGTGGTCAGCTCATTGGTGATGATTCTATTTTTTGTAAATACTGTGGAAAAAAACAAGAGTAAAAAACATTGACTAAATTTAGTCAATGTTTTTATTAAATCAAGAAACCGAAATAAATAATAAATATAATAGTCAATATCCATACAATTGGTTGAACTTGTTTCATTTTACCGCTAGCAATCATTCCTACTGCATAAGCAATAAATCCTAAAGCAATACCATTTGTAATAGAATATCCTAAAATCATGAATACGATTGTAACAAAAGTGCTCGTTGCATAAACAAGATTATCCCATTCGATTCCTTTTAATTGTTGAGCCATTAGAATACCAACAACCACTAAAGCAGGTGCTGTCACAGCAGAGCATCCAGCAATTGTTGCAATTAATGGATAGAAAACAATTGATAAAATAAATAAAACGCCAGTTGTACAAGCAGTTAAACCAGTTCTACCACCAACTTTTACACCTGATGTTGATTCAACAAATGAAGTAACTGTTGAAGTCCCAACAACTGCCCCAAACACAGTTCCAATGGCATCTGATAATAATGCTTTATCAATGTTATCTAAAGTACCATCTTCATTAACTAAATCAGCACTTGAAGCAACTGCAACTAATGTTCCAGCTGTATCAAAAAAATCCACAAACAATAATGAAAAAATTGCAACCCAACATTGAGGATGTGATGCTAAATCTTTAAATCCATCAATGAAAGTTCCAAACAAAGAAAAATCAAATTGTGTAGAAATAATCTGTTGAGGCAATCCTGGCATCCCTTCAATACCACAAATACCACCGATAACACCAACTACAGCAGTAATGACTAATCCATAGAATACAGACGCTGATACACCTTTGACAACTAAGATAATTGTCACAATGATACCAAATATTGCCAATAAAACTACAGGATTAGTAAAATCACCTAATGAAACTAAAGTTGCTTCATTTGCAACAATAATACCTGCTCCCTTTAAACCAACAAAAGCAATGAAAAATCCAATACCTGCTCCAATCGCTAATTTGAGTTGTGCTGGAATAGCATTAATAATTGCACTTCTAATTCCAGTAACAGAAATCAAGATAAAGATAATTCCTGATACAAAAACACAAGCTAATGCTCCTTGGTAGCTTAATCCCATATTTAATACAATTGTATATGTAAATACAGCATTAACACCCATTCCAGCTGACAAAGCAACTGGATAATTTGCTAAAAGTCCCATGACAATTGATGCTACTGCTGAAGCAATGGCAGTTGCTAAAAAGACACCTTGAAAAGACATCCCAGCTTCACTTAAAATACCTGGATTGACAGCTAAAATATATGCCATAGCTAAAAATGTAGTTAATCCAGCAATCAATTCAGTCTTAACATCAGTTCCATGTTCTTTCAACTTAAATAATTTTTCAAACATATTTATCCCCTTTCTTTTAAACGAGCCTATCATAGCACATTTTTCTTAGAAATACAAAAAAAGTACTTAAATCCATAAAAAAAGTAAAATTGGTATAAAAATAGCAGGTAAAAGATTTCCTACTTTAATTTTTGTTTGAAAACAAAGATTTGTTCCCACAGCGAAAATTAAAACAGATCCAACAAAAGACATATTAGCAATTATACGAGTAGTAAAATAAGGTGCTAAAAAAGATGCACATAATGTTAATGTACCCTGATAAATAAAAATTGGAATTGCTGAAAAAACGGTTCCTATTCCCATAGTTGATGCAAAAACCATAACAATCATAAAGTCCAGCATAGCTTTTGAAATCAAAGTACTTGCATCTCCATAAAGTCCATCTTGAAAAGAACCAACAATAGCCATTGCTCCTACACAAATAACCAAAGACGTTGAAACAAAAGCTTCAACAAACTTTGAATCATGACTTTTTACTTTTTCTTTCAGATACTGACCAAACTTTTCTATCTGTAATTCGATATTAATGGCTTCTCCTAAAATACCACCTAAAACCATCGATAAAATTAAAATAAGCGTTCCATTGGTTTCTAATGAATGATTAACAATTTTTAACATTTCACTTAAGGCCCCAGCTGCTCCAATAAATAATGTTGATAAACCAAGACCTTGAATAATAGTATCTTGAAATCTTTGTTTCAATCCATTTTTAAAAAATATACCAATAATACCACCTGCAATGACAGCAATTGTATTAACGATTGTTCCTAATCCAAACATAATATCCCCCTTTTATACAAACTCATTTTAATCATTGTTTCTTTACAATTCAATATAAAAAAGAAGATCAATGATCTTCTAACGCATAATAATATAAAGCAAATAAAGAGTATAAAGAAGCAACATGATGATTCCTTCTTTCTTTTCAATTTTTGATTTTGTCAAACCAAAATACAAAACAATAAAAGAAAAAATAGTCAATATTGCAATATCAATAATATTTTCTAAGATAAAAGCAATCGGACTGATCGCCGCAGCAACACCTAATACTAATAAGATATTAAATATATTTGATCCAATAACATTTCCAAGAGCCATATCAACTTCACCTTTTTTAGCAGCAACAAGTGATGTGACTAATTCAGGTAAACTCGTTCCTAAAGCAACAATTGTTAAACCTATAAGGTTTTGAGACATTCCAAAAGTTGAAGCAATATAAGAAGCACTATTCACTACGAAATCACCACCATATTTAATGGCGATTGCCCCACCAATAATAAAGACAATGCTTTTCCACAATGGTATTAACTTAATATCTTCATTTGTTTCTTGATATGAGTCAATGGCTTTTTTCGCAGATAAGATCATATAAATAATGTATAAGACAAAAAGAACCAAAAAGATGATTCCGTCAATTCTTCCTAAGACCATTTCATGAAAACCTAACACGGCCAATAAAATAGCACATAAGATCGAATAAGGAAATTCTTTCTTCAATGTATCCTTTGTGACTGTTAAAGGAACAAATAAAGCAGATGCTCCACAAACAATCATTAAATTAAAAATATTTGAACCTACAACATTAGCAACTGCTAATGCATTATTTCCTGCTAATGAAGCTGTGACAGAAACAGCACATTCTGGTAAACTCGTTCCCATCGCTACAATAGTCAGACCAATGATCATAGAAGGAATATGAAAACGTGAAGCTATAGATGAACTTCCCTCTACAAAGACATCGGCTCCTTTGATTAATAAAACAAATCCTAAAATCAATAATCCAAAAGATAATATCAAATCATTCATTATACTTTCTCCTATAATATTCCTAAATGTTCTAATAACTGTCTCTTATACACATCTGACGCT
>CAMFRJ010000188.1 GCA_945981915.1 uncultured Erysipelotrichaceae bacterium | reverse complement strand
GATTCGCCTTAGTCTCGTGGGCTCGGAGATGTGTATAAGAGACAGCAGTTGATGAATTATTAAAGATTTCTTATTATGAAAGATAGGAGGATCATGTATGAATACTTTAGATTCAATATTAGAATATGCACGCATGAATCAATATTCTGATGTTCATTTAGGAGGACAAAACTGTATTATGATGAGGAATAATGGTATCTTATTTCCTTATCAACATCAATATACAACAGATGATGTTGTTCATATGATATTGAGTATGTTAGATGAACATCAAAAAGAAAAACTCAATCATGGTAAGGATATTGATTTGGTTTATGTAGAAAATGGAAACAGGTACAGAGTGAATGTTTTTAAAGAGCAAAATCATTTATGTGCATCTTTAAGAATTATTTATGAAAGTATTCGTTCATTAGAAGAATTGAAATTACCTCCTATTTTACAACAATTAACAAAAGATCCAAGAGGACTTGTATTAGTGACAGGGCCTACTGGTTCAGGGAAATCGACAACATTAGCAGCAATGATCAATGAAATTAATAAAAATAGGCCTTGCCATATATTGACAATAGAAGATCCTATTGAATATGTTTATCAACAAGAAAAAGCATTGATTCATCAAAGAGAAGTTGAATTTGATGTGGAATCATTTGATACAGCTTTAAAAAGTGCATTAAGAGAGGATCCAGATGTGATCTTAGTTGGAGAAATGAGAGATTATGAAACCATACAGGCTGTTATGACATTGGCTGAAACAGGACATCTTGTTTTTTCAACATTGCATACGATAGGAGCAGCGAAAACAATAGATAGAATTGTCGATGTTTTTCCACCTCATAAGCAAGAACAAATCAGAACACAGTTAGCAGGTGTCCTCAATGCTGTTGTGACGCAACAATTATTGCCTACAATAAATGGGCAAGGAAGAGTGGCAGCTTTAGAGGTCATGATTGCAACACCAGCAGTTCAAAATTTAATTAGAGAAAATAAAGGGCATCAGATTAATAGTCTTATTCAAACAGGAACACAATTTGGAATGCAGTCATTAAATATGTGTTTAACAAGTTTATGTAGACAAGGAACAATTTCAAAAGAAACAGCATTACAATACAGTGATAATGTTGCTGAATTGAAACAGATGATCTAACAATGAGAAGTAAAGGTTTTACCCTTGTTGAAATTGTTGTGACTGTAGCAATTTTGACAGTTCTATTAGCTGTAGGGGTTCCTGGATTGATGAGTTATCTTGATGATACAAATGAGAAAAAGATTTTAAATGATGCCAATACAGTTTTAAATGTTGCTAGGACTTATAATGAATCAAATAAAGCATCACTTGCAGGTCATCATGGCTTAGATAATTATACTGTCACTTATCAAAAAGATGAAGAATCACAAAAATATCTAACTGATCTTCGCGAAAAAGCAGATGTAAGTGGTGTGATTTATAAAATTCAATATGATGATAGAAAAGTAATAGCTTTGATTTATCAGCTCAATGGTGAATATGCAATTTACCACTATGAAACCAATGATTTTGAAATTACAGATCATTTACCACAAGGTGTATAAATACATCTTGTGTTTTTATTATGAAAGATGAGTATAATGAAAATAGAGGTAACTATGAAGAAATATATCATCATTATCCTTACATTATTCTTAATTAGTTGTCAGGAAAATATAAAAGAGAAAAGAAGTCTTTTTTCATGGAATAGCAAAGATATTGTTAATGAAGATTCACAGTTATTTAGTATCATGAAGCAATATTCTATCAATACACTTTATCAAAGTTTTGGTAAAGATAACTATGAATATTTTTTTAAACAATGTCAACAAAAAAATATTCAAGTTTATGATCTTTGTGGAGATAAAAAATTTGCTTTAAAGAAGAATTATCAGGCTTTGGAAAATGAGATTAATGAAAGTCTCTCTTTAAAGAAAACTTATCCACTATTAAAAGGAATTGTTTTAGATATAGAACCATATTTACTTATAGATTGGAAAGACAATCAAAATCAAATTCTTCAAGAATTTTTAGATAATTTAAAAAAAGTCTACAAGATTTGCCAAGATCAACAATATACCATGATTGTTTGTATTCCTTACTATTATGATACATTACATCATAACAATTTTTTAAAAACACTGATTCAATCATGTTGTGATGGTATTGCTATTATGAACTATTATAAAAAAGATGAGAGTCAACATATTCAATATGAAGTCAAACTAACGAAAACATATCATAAACAATGTATTGTTATTTATGAAATGAATAAACCCTACAAAGATAGCATTACTGAAATGAATACGTATTATCATGATGGTATAAACAAAGCAATAGAAAGCTTTGAAAAGATCAAGAAAGATCATGGAATCAACATGATGATGAGTTTTCATGATTATCATGCATTATGCGATATAGATTACAATAAGCAAAGAGGGAATGATCACGCCATTTCATATCGTTTATCATGATATTACAGAAATGGATACAGATGCCAAGATATCTGAAACCATTCATTTCAAAAGAGCAAAACCTTTCATAAATGGCAAGATAAATACGCTTCAGTGCTTTTTTTCCTATAAACAATAAGCTATAAGGAACATCTTCATTATCATACAAACGAAAAAATAAATAGTTTTCAAGCAAAAAAAGTCTAACATCATCAACATGAAGTGATATTGATATACATCTTTTTGCCAGTTTATTTGCTTCAATCAATTGTTATGCTCATTATTCAAGAAATGGAAATTATAAAAAAATCATATGGGAAAGGATAACCATAGAAGACATGAAAGCTAATGAAAAAAAGTCATCATTATAGGTGACTTTTTTCGTTAGCTATTTTTACTTAATTGGAGAAAAAGTATAGATTGTTAATACAACCATAAAGATTTCTCTTTTGATAAAAAGAGAGAGATCTTGACACAGTGATGTTTTTTTTATTGTTTAAACACATGCAATATTTCAATATAAATCTTGAATGAAGCAATATTCATTGATATATAAGATAACTATTGTTATTGTAAAGACACGACTTAAGAAGGGAAAGATGAAATGAATGAGGTCTTGAGACAGGAAAAGAAGTTTTTAATTTCGTTTGATCAATATTATCGATTGACTCATTACTTTGAACAAGTCTTACATATGGATTCACATAGTTTTCATGATGGTTATGAGATACGTTCTTTGTATTTTGATTCTATTGATGATAGAGATTATCAAGAAAAAGAAGATGGTATTGAATTAAGAAGAAAGATTAGATTAAGAAACTATGGTGCTGATAGTTCTTTTGCAATGTTGGAAATGAAACAAAAACAAGGCAGTCTTCAAAAGAAAAGATCTTTAAAAATGGATAAAAATGATGCTTTAAGATTAATAGAGGGAGATGACTCAGTACTTTTACAATATGATGAGCCATTTGCATTAGAGTGTTATAGTATCATGAATATGTATTGTTATAGACCTAAGACAGTTGTGAGTTATTTAAGAAAGGCTTTTGTAGCGAAAGAAAATAAAATAAGGATCACTTTTGATCATCATATTGTTTCTAATGAAAATTATTATAATATTTTTGATCAGAGTATTATACAAAATTGTGCTATTGATCCTTATTTGGT
>CAMFRJ010000187.1 GCA_945981915.1 uncultured Erysipelotrichaceae bacterium | reverse complement strand
GTCCTGATTGAGGATCAGTATATGTTCCCCCATTAACTGCTATACCAAGAATATTGGATGCATATTCTAACTTTGATATTCCTTCTGATAATTCAGGTAATTTGTTCGCCAATGCTTGGATACCACCATATAATTTTTTAGCTCCTGAATTTAATTGATCAATTCCAGTCACTAAACTATCACTACCACTGACTAACTGACTTGTTCCATTTGAAACTTGTTGAATCCCATCTTGTAATTGTATTGTTCCATTGATCACATCACTCATTTTCTGATTGACAGTTTTAATTCCTTCTTGCAATTGTTTTCCACCACTAACAATCTGTTCATAAGAACGAGTTAATTGATCAATATTCTTGTAAAGACTATCTAATTTTCCAAAATCTAAGTCAGCTTCTGATAATAATGATGGTGTTGCAGCTGATATGATACTATTTAATCGGAAATTTGTTGTTGTATATGTGATTGTGATACTATTTAATTTTTCTAATTCTTCATTATTATCAAAATTTTCAGATAATCCAGGTGCTGCCAAAGCAACTACAATATTTTGTGATCCATTACCGATGACCTTTCCGTGAGTCACTTCAATTTGACTATCAGTCTTTGTAGAAAGCATTGTTCCTGTTGTAATTACAAATGGAACATATAGCTCTTGTCCATCAACTGTTCTCTTTTCATGATTTTCATAATCAATTGTTATTTCTACTTTTCCTTTTTTACCTAACATATCTTGAACTTTCATTTCTTTTCCATTTAATCGATATGATATCTTCATTGTAATAGGTAAATCTTCTTTTGTATTTCCTTGATAATAAATATCATTTCCATCTGTTGTTTGCCATGTAATACTATCACCATTTTGACTATATTTTTCATCTCCATTCATATTGACAATATTACTTAATGTTGATTGATCTATTAATTGTTTCTCTTGATCATCATTTTTTAAATGCTCAGAAACGACAACTTTACTTTGAGAACCATCAGTTTTTAATTTTGCATAAACCGTTTCTTCTTTCGTATAAGCGAATGTTGGTACTATTGAACTAACAACCATTGTAAAAATGACAGCTGAAGTTGTGAGTAATTTATATTTTTTCATATGAATCTTCTCCTTTTTCCATTAATTTGACTTGTTTGAAACCTACTGAAGTAGAGATAATGACTTTATCAAAAACAAGTAATATAGCTGGTATAATGCATATAACAATGATCATTGAAATAATGGCTCCTCTTGCCATTAAATGACATAATGATGCAATCATATTTAACTTTGAAATCATTCCAACACCATATGTTGCTGCAAAAAATGACATTCCTGATACAAAGATTGAACTTGCTGAATTGGAAATAGCAATATCCATAGCATGTTTCTTTTCAACTCCTTGTTTCCTATTTTCCAGATATTTTGTTGTTAAAAGAATCGCATAATCAATAGTTGCTCCTAGTTGAATCGTTCCAATAACAATCGATGCAACAAAGGGTAAAACATCTCCTGTATAATAACTCATAGACATATTTATAAGAATTGCCAATTCAATTCCAGAAACCAATAAAATAGGTAATGAGCCTGATTTCAAAACAAACAACATAATAACGAAAATAACCCCGATAGATGCAATACTCACATTTTGAAAATCTTGATCAGCAATTGTTACCAAATCATTCATACATGGTCCTTCTCCAGCAAGTATAGCATGAGGGTCATATGATTTGACAATCTGATTGATTTGTTGAATAACAGCATTTAATTCATCGGTAGCAACTTCATCAGTTGAATTGATAAGAATCATCTTATATCGATCACTTTCAAAAATAGATTTGATACTATTAGGCATCATTTCTTCAGGAATTCCTAAATGAGAAAGTTGAGATGGTGACAAAACAAGATTAATACTGTCAATATTTTCAATTTTATCAATCATTTCATTAAGCTCATTATTTTTCATATTTTTATCAACCAAAACAACTTGTGTTGCAACTAAATCAAACTTGTCTTTTAAATCACTATTAGCTATACAACTTTGTAGATCTTTTGGTAGATCTTTCGTCAGATTATAATAATTTTTTACATGAATATTTCCATAAAACGCTGGATAAGCAATAACCAATATGGAAATAAAGAGAATTTTATAATGTTTGATAACAAAATTTTTCACTTTATGGAAAGATGGTACTAACGCTTTATGACGTGTCTTTACAATCAATCGATCAAACGTTAATAAGAAAGCAGGGAAAATCGTCACTGTAGAAATAACTCCTAACAAAACACCTTTTGCCATAACAATTCCTATATCACGACCTAATGTTAATTGCATAGAACACAAAGCTAAAAATCCTGCAATGGTTGTTAATGAACTTCCAGCAACTGATACTAATGTATCACCTATAGCAATCTCCATTGCTTTTTCTTTTGTTTTTTCTTTCTTTTTTGCTTGTTCATATTTATGATATAAGAAAATTGAAAAATCTGTTGTAACACCTAATTGCAAGACTGCTGCTATCGCTTTAGTAATATATGAAATTTCTCCTAAGAAAATATTTGTCCCCATATTATATAGGATAGCCATTCCAATATTGACTAATAAAATAAACGGTACTACATATGAGTCTAAAGCTAACAACAAGACTAACAATACCAAGGCAACTGCCACGATAACATAGATAATAATTTCACTGTCTGCAACAATGCTTGTATCTAGTGTTGAAGCAGACATTCCTCCTATTTTTACAATTTTATCATCTGTTATCGCTCTCATTTTTTCAATTGCATCTAACGCAATTGTAGAATCTTTGAAGGTAACCATCATCAATTGTGTATCACCTTTCATAAATGACTTTGTCACATTTTCAGGTAAAACATCTAAAGGAATTGTTGTTCCACTGACATCTCTAACTGAAACAACCTTCTCTACCCCTTCAATCCTTTTAAACTGGTCTTCAAGATCTAATAAATCTTTATTTTCCATATGAGATACAGTACACATTGCAAATGATCCCATATGAAAATCCTGTTCCAATATTTTTTGTCCCTTCATTGTTTCAATATCTTCTGGTAAATAGACAAGAATATCATAATTGACTCTTGTTCCTACAAAACCAAAAAATGAAGGAATTAATAGAATTAACGATACAATAACAATAAGTGTCTTATTTTTCGTTACAAATCGACCTATTGATTCTCCAAATCGTTTCATAATAACGCCTCCTATAAAAATGACCTTTGGTCAGTTTATATATTAATACACTTTCTGTGGCTCGTCAATAGAAAAGTGACCAAAAGTCATTTTTTAATTTGACAAAAGTCTATAGAGTCAATAAAATATAGATAAAGGATGTGAAAAAATGACATTAAATCATATACAATCAAAAATCAAAGATAATAAAATAGAAAAAGAAAAGAAACTCTTCAATTCTGCCCTTAAACTATTTACCGAAAAAGGAATCAATAATACTTCTATATCAGATATCACAAACAATGCAGGTCTAGCAAAAGGAACTTTTTACTTGTATTTTAAAGATAAATACGAATTACAAAATGTTCTGCTTACAAAAACATCTCGTGAATTGTTTGCAAGCGCTCATCAAGCCGCTTCAAAAAAACATTTTGATAGATTAGATG
>CAMFRJ010000186.1 GCA_945981915.1 uncultured Erysipelotrichaceae bacterium | reverse complement strand
ATGAAAAGATAGTAGCTTTGATACAAAAATATCAAAAAGAGATGTTATTAACGGCAGGTTCAGATTATCATGGTTCTCATAAAAAAAATAATGTCTTAGGAAAAACATATTCTTTTTCTATGAGTCACCAACAAAAACAATTATATGATGAAATTATAGAAAGAACTTATCATGATTTGATGAGATTATAGAAAGGGAAAAATATGTATTTAAAACTTTTATCTTATGAAAAAGATCATTTACCTAAAGGGTGGAAACCCTATTATATCTATGATATGGTCGTTGATCATCATGAAGTCGGAAGAATTGTTTTACGTGAAGGAAATTGTGAAGAAAGATATTATGATGGACATATTGGTTATTCTGTAGAACAACAATATCGAGGGCACCACTATAGCCGGGAAGCATGTCTATTATTATTTGAAATTGCAAGAGAAAAGGGATTTCAAGAGTTAATCATTACATGTTCGCCACAAAATATTGCCAGTCGTAAAATCATTGAAAGTCTTCCTTTCATTTTCATTGAAGAAAAAGCAGTTCCTGATTTTCTACAAAAAGATTTTGAGGAAGATGAAAAAGTGAAAAGAATTTATAAGATGAAACTATAAAAAGATAAGAAAAAAGCTTAATGATAAATTGTTCGTCAAGCTTTTTTTTAGTAGAATAGAGATATAAGGAAGTGTAGCTATGAAATTTATACATCTTGCAGATTTACATTTAGGAAAGATCATTTATCAACGATCATTGATTGAAATTCAAGCAGATTTGCTTAATCAGGTCATTAATTATATGAATAAAAATGATATTCATACATTAGTCATGGCTGGTGACATTTATGATCGGGCAATAGCGTCACAAGAAAGTATTGCCGTTCTTAATGATTTTTTAGATCAGATGATCAATGTTTATCATCATCAGGTTCTTATGATTACAGGTAATCATGATAGTAGTGAACGCATGAATTTTGGAAGTTCATTATTAAAAAGTCAAGGTCTTTATATTGCTTCTTATCCTCAAAAGCAACTTCAACCCATAGAAATTGAAGATGTCAATTTCTATCTTGTTCCTTTTTTTAAGCCTTCATACATGAGATATCTCTATCAAAATGATGATTTAAAAACATATCAGGATGCTTTTTCCTATTATCTTCAACAACAATATTTTGATACTAGTAAACCTTGTGTTTTGGTCACACATCAATTTTTTGCCGGAAATCAAGATGTCATCAGAAGTGAAAGTGAGGTGACATTGACGGTTGGTGGTAGTGAGATCATTGATGTTGATTTGTTGGAGGATTTTGATTATGTAGCTTTAGGACATCTTCATGCTAGTCAAAAAGTCAAATATGATCATGTGCGTTATGCAGGAAGCTTAATGAAATATTCTTTTGATGAAGTGAATCAAACGAAAGGAATGGTTGAGGTAACGATTGATGAAAATGGTGTTTTAACACAAATTATTCCATTAAAACCACAAAAAGATTTTGTCAAATTAAAAGGTCGTTTTGAAGATGTGATGCACTATGAAGATAATCAACAGGATTTTATTTCCATAGAATTATTAGACAAGCAGATTGTTGGACATGCCTTTGAAAGACTTAAAGAAAAATTTCCAGATTTATTACAAATCACTTATGCTCTTTTAGATAATCTATCCACTCATCAAAAAACAGCAGCTACGGAAATTGAAAAACAGACACCAGTAGAATTGTTTATTGAATTTTATGAAAAGATGAAAGGTGAAAAACCAATTTTGGAAGAAATAGACATTGTTGAAAAACTTTTAAAGGAGGATGATGAACATGATGCCACTTAAATTAACATTATCAGCATTTGGACCTTATCCAGATTGTGTGACAGTTGATTTTCAACAATTTCAAGAAAATGGTTTATTTTTAATAACTGGACCTACTGGTAGTGGAAAAACCATGATTTTTGATGCGATTGTTTTTGCATTGTTTGGAAAGAGTTCCGGGCAGATGCGTGATAGTGATAGTTTGCGCTGTGATCATGCTTTAATAAACACACCTACCTTTGTAGAATATACATTTTTATTACATCATCAAACCTATCTTATCAAAAGAACACCGAAATATTATTTAGAAGGGCGAAAAACGCCTAAAATGCCGACTGCTTTACTGACTCTTCCTGATGGAAAGATCATTGAAGGAGTGAGAGAAGTTGATGCAAAAGTGGTTGCTTTATTAGGAGTAGATGATAAACAGTTTAAACAGATTGCGATGATCGCACAGGGAGAATTTACAAAGCTAATCATGTCTTCAAGTGAAGAAAGAGAAAAGGTATTAAGAGAATTATTTCATACCCAATGTTATCAAAGATTAGAAGAAAAACTGAAGGCTCAATTGAAGGTTTATAAAGATAAATATGATATTTTATTTCAAAGAAAACAACAGATTATTGATGACCTTAACATTGATACACAGGACTATAAAGAATATTTAAAAGAAACAGAAAATGATTTATCTAAAAAAGAACAACAGTTTTTTCAATTAGAAACAGCGTATGAAAAACAAAATCAAAAAATACAATTATACAATATTCAGAATCAAAGAATTCTTCAATTAGATAATTATATTGAACAAGCACAAGAATTACAAAATCAAGAACAAGATTATAAAAAATTGAAACAGACAATTGAACAACTTAAGAAAGCGAAAGAGACAAATTATCTTTATCGTACATTGATTCAAGAAACAAAAAAATTACAATCTTTACAAAAACAAAGTCATGAGGTAGAAAAACAGATTCAACAACATGATTCTCTTTTTCAAGAAAGTCTTAAACAGTATCAACAGATTCATCAATTGTCAAAACAAAAAGAAACCTTGCAAAAGCAAAATCATGAATTGAAACAAATGATTGATGATCTTTATCGTTATCAACACGATTATGAAGAAAAACAATCTTATCTACAAAAATATCATATTATGCAAGAAGAATATAAACTGTTGCTTCAAAAAAAAGATAAATTAGAAAAGAATATACAAAAAGATCTTGATACGATTCATAGTGAAGAACAGTTAAAAACAGAATTTGAGCTTGCTCAACAAAAATTTAAGTTAGCGAATGATAGAAAAATAAAGATACATGAGCTCTCTCAATTACATGATCAATTGTTAAAAGAAATAGATAATAGAGTTGATTATCAAGAGGTCTATCAGCTTTTAGAAAAGCAATTGTATGATGAAAAAAAAGCTTATGATAAAATGGAACAATTATTTTATCGTAAACAGGCAGGAATGATGGCCATGCATTTAAAAGAAGGAGACCCTTGTCCTGTTTGTGGATCTATTCATCATCCTGATCTGGCACGTATTGAAGATGATCATATCAGTCAAGAAAGTGTTGATAAACAAAAAAGTAAAGTTAATCGTATTCAGGAAAGATTTCAAGATAATAGACAACAGTTATTATTAAAAAATCAATTGATTGAGACAATTAAAAAACAAATTGAAAAAGCATCACATGAATTACAAATAGATGAAGAATTAACGAAAGAAGTTTTTATCCGAGAATTAAATAAAACACATTTTCAGGAAAGAGAAATCAAAAAATCTTATTCTACGATGGAAGATGAATTAAAATATATTCAAAAATTAAAGAAAAGTATAGCTTTATCTCAAAAGGATATGGTTGTTTAC
>CAMFRJ010000185.1 GCA_945981915.1 uncultured Erysipelotrichaceae bacterium | reverse complement strand
GGAAAAATGTTTCAAAAAATTTTTGAAAATATAAAAAAAAGACATCCTAGAGTTCATAGTATTACGAATTATGTAACAGTTAACGATGTTGCTAATATCATCTTAGCCATTGGAGGAAAACCAATCATGGCAGATGAACTGTTAGAAGTTCAAGATATACAAATGAATTGTGATGGATTGAATTTGAATATGGGTACTTTCAATCAGCAAAGGCTGAAAGTTATGTTGGAAGCAGGAAAAAAAGCAAATGAGTTGCATCATCCTGTTGTTTTGGATGCAGTTGGTGTAGGGGCAAGCCAGTTTCGAATGCAATCGGCTCGTCAGTTATTACAAAATATTCATTTTGATGTCATCAAAGGGAATATTTCGGAAATGAAAGCGTTGGTTTTTGATACGAAGATGATTTCAGGTGTTGATTGTCTGGAAACGGATCAGGTCTCAGATGAACAATTAGATGATTTGCTACCTGTTTTGAAACAATACGCTAAAAAAATGAATACAATTTTGGTAATTACTGGCAAAATTGATTTGGTACTAGATGAAAATAATTGTTATGTTATTCACAATGGACATGAAATGATGTCATCTTATACAGGTAGTGGTTGTCAACTTTCAGGCTTGATCAGTTGTTTTGTTTGTGCAAATCAAGGACATTCATTAGAAGCAGCGGCTTTAGCAGTGATGGCTTATGGTATTTCCGGGGAAATAGCTTATGAACTTCTTTCAAAACAACAAGGAAATATGAGTTATAGAAATCATGTCATCGATATATTATCAATTATTGATTATCAAATGATCAAGGAGAGAATGAAGTATGAAATTAAGTAAAAAAGATTTTCTTTTATATGCAGTGACAGATTCACATGCATTACAGGGAAGGCCGCTTTATCAACTTGTTGAACAAGCGATTAGAGGCGGAGCAACGATGATTCAGTTAAGAGAAAAACAGATAAAAAGAGAACTATTAAAAAAAGAAGCTTTAGAAATTAAAGGAATTTGTCAAAAATATCAGATTCCATTTATTATCAATGATGATGTCGAATTGTGCCAAGAATTAGATTTAGATGGCGTGCATATTGGACAAGATGATTTGTCTATTCAAAAGGCAAGAGAAATATTGGGTGAAGATAAGATTATTGGAGTATCAGCTCATAATGTCAAAGAAGCAAAAGAGGCTTTTGAAAATGGAGCAAGTTATTTAGGTGTAGGAGCCATGTTTACAACGCATACGAAAACAGATGTTTTACAAACTTCATTTCAAACATTAAAAGAAATATGTGAAAGTGTAAAGATTCCGGTTGTTGCTATTGGAGGGATTCAACAAAACAATATTCACCAACTGGTTGGTACGAAAATTGCCGGAGTTGCAGTTGTTTCGGCAATATTTGGATCTTTACGAATTCAAGAAGACACGCAATTGTTAAAAGAAAAAATAACAAGAATCGTTCAACAAAAGTTACCTGCATGCTTGACTATTGCTGGTAGTGATTGCAGTGGTGGGGCTGGAATACAGGCTGATTTAAAAACAATGTTAGCGAATAGAGTTTATGGAATGTCTGCAATTACAGCTCTTACAGCACAAAATACAATGGGCGTAAGTGGAATAATGGATGTGACACCTGACTTTTTAAAACAACAATTAGATAGCATCTTCCTAGATATTTATCCTGAAGCAGTGAAAATAGGAATGGTTTCAAATCGTCAATTAATCATCTCAATCGCTGAAAAAATCAAAGAATATCAGGCAAGAAATATTGTTGTAGATCCAGTTATGGTTGCCACATCAGGTGCTAAGTTGATTAGCGATGAAGCGATTAGCACACTTAAAGAATATTTGCTTCCTTTAGCGACAGTCTTAACACCAAATATTCCTGAAGCAGAGGTTTTATCAGAAATGACAATTCAAAATGAAGATGATATGATCAATGCAGCGAAGTTGATAGGAGAAAACTATCATTGTGCAGTGCTTGTTAAGGGTGGTCATTCTATCAATGATGCAAATGATCTTTTATATCAAGATGGGAAAATACAATGGTTTCAAGGGAAGAGAATTCCTAATTCAAATACACATGGAACGGGTTGTACATTATCTAGTGCGATTGCTTCATATCTTGCAAGAGGTTATTGTTTACAAGATGCAGTTGCAAAAGCTAAAGATTATATTTCAGGAGCTTTAGCAGCAATGCTTGATTTAGGAAATGGTTCAGGACCAATGGATCATGGATATATTTTAGATAAATCAGTAGGTAAATAAGTTAAAATTGTGTATAATAAATGGGGGTGAAGAAAATGAATTATTATGATGAAGCATTAAAATTACATGAGAAATATCAAGGGAAAATTCATACCGAGTTAAATTGTGATATTCAAACAATGGATGATATGTCAGTTGTTTATACACCTGGTGTAGCACAACCATGCCGTGAAATTGCAAAAAATGAAGATGATGTTTATCGTTATACAACAAAAGGAAATACTATTGCGGTTGTGTCTAACGGAACAGCTGTTTTAGGTTTGGGTAATATTGGCGCAAAAGCCTCTATCCCTGTTATGGAAGGGAAAGCAGCTTTGTTTAAAAAATTTGGTGATGTTAACGCTGTTGCAATTTGTTTAGATACTCAAGATAAAGAAGAATTGATTACGACAGTTAAAAATATTGCACCATGTTTTGGAGGAATCAATCTAGAAGATATTGCGTCTCCAGATTGTTTTGAAATTGAAGAAAGATTAGATGCAATGTTAGATATTCCTGTTTTCCATGATGATCAACATGGAACAGCAGTTGTTGTTTTAGCAGCGTTATATAACGCTTTACGCGTGACAAAGAAAGATATTCAAAAGATTACAGTTGTCGTCAATGGTCCAGGAGCTGCTGGAACAGCTATCATTAAAATGTTACATACAGCTGGTGTTGGAAAAATAATTGCAGTAGATGAATTTGGTATTTTATTTAAAGAGAGAAAAGAAGGATTAATTCCTCATAAAAGAGCTTTATGTGATATAACAAATCCTGATAATATGCAAGGAAATTTAGCAGATGCTTTAAAGGGTGCTGATGTCTTTATCGGGGTTTCTAGACCTAACCTTGTCACAACAGAAATGGTTCAATCAATGAATGAGGATCCTGTTATTTTTGCAATGGCGAATCCTGAACCAGAAATCACATATGAAAAAGCAAAAGCTGCAGGAGCGAAAGTTGTAGGGACTGGACGTTCAGATTATCCAAATCAAATCAATAACGTTTTAGCTTTCCCAGGTATTTTCAAAGGTGCATTAGAAGCAAGAGTTCCTTCTATTACACCAGAAATGAAAGTTGCTGCTGCTAAAGCCATTGCTGATACAATTCGTGATGAAGATTTATCTGAAGATAATATTATGCCAAAAATATTCAATAAAGATGTCACAATTGCAGTGGCTAATGCTATTAAAAATATGAAATAGGTATAAATGAAGAGAGAATAACATAAACTAGAATATGAAAATATTTCTCTCTTTTTTATTTGTTTTGCTTGCTATCAGTCCTTCTTTTCATATTCAAACAATTGTCGAAAAAAAAGAAGTTCCTTATGGTTTATTTCTTTTAATCATTGTGACAATTCTTTGGATGCTATTTCTATATAATAAAGAACATCGTGATTGATGTTCTTTATTGTATAGAAATAATATATATT
>CAMFRJ010000184.1 GCA_945981915.1 uncultured Erysipelotrichaceae bacterium | reverse complement strand
CTATTGATTTATAGTATAATTAAATTAATTATAGGAGGAAATAAAATGAAGTATTATATTGGTGTAGATTTAGGTGGAACAAATGTAAGAACACTGTTGGTTGATGAAAACGGTGAATCTTACAGTGAAGTAAGAGGCGCAACTGAAAGAGAACAAGGACCTGATTATGTTTGTGAAAAGATAATCAAACAGATTGAGTCATTAGATTATTCTGTTTGTGGTGGCTTAAAAGGTGTTGAAGGAATTGGTATTGGTGTACCTGGTCCTGTAGATACTGTATCTGGTACAATGATTATGGCAAGTAATCTTCCTGGCTTTGAAAACTATCCAATTTGTCGTAAAATCAAAGAAAAATTTGGATTACCTACTTTTTTAGATAATGATGCAAATGTTGCTGGGCTTGCAGAAGCTTGTTTAGGAGCTGCTAAAGATTATGCAACAAGTTATTTTATTACATGTTCTACAGGTGTTGGTGGAGCATTTGTCGTTGACAAAAAATTAATTTCTGGTGGACGTGGTCATGCTGGAGAAATTGGAAATATGATCATCATTCCTGGAGGATATAAACAAGGCGCTTTAAATCCAGGAGCAGTTGAAGGTGAAATTTCTGGTACTGCACTTACACGTAAGGGACAAGAAGCAAAAGGTGAAGATCTTGTCAAACATGCAGGTGATGTTTTCAAATTAGCAGCTGAAGGCGATGAAGCATGTCAGAAGATTGCTGATGATTTTATTGATGGCTTTTCTACATTGCTTGCAAATATTGCACATACTATTGATCCACATTGTTTTGTATTAGGTGGAGGAGTATTTAAATCTAAAGATTATTTCTGGGATGAATTGGTTAAACAATTCAATAGTAAGATTCATGTTGGTATGAGAAACCATATCCCACTACTCTTTAAACAAATTGATGATTGTGGTGCTGTAGGTGCTGCAATGTTACCAATGTCACAACTTAGATAATCTAAAACCCCATAACATGGGGTTTTATTTTGTTGTAGTATTTTTTCTATTTCATGGTATAATAAAGTCGCTAAAGGAGGACGATTATGAAAAAAAGAGTTGTATTAGGTTTGAGTGGCGGTGTTGATTCTGCTGTTGCTGCTTATTTGTTAAAAAAACAAGGCTATGAAGTGATAGGTGTTTTTATGCGTAACTGGGATAGTCAATTAAATAATGATATTTTAGGGAATCCTACAAATAATGATGATATTTGTCCTCAAGAAAAAGATTATAATGATGCAAAAGCAGTTGCAAAGCATTTAGGAATAGAAATAAAAAGAGTTGATTTTATTAAAGAATATTGGGATAAGGTTTTTACATATTTTATTGAAGAGTATAAAAAGGGAAGGACACCTAATCCTGATATTTTGTGTAATAAACATATTAAGTTTAATGCCTTTTTACAATATGCTCAGGATTTGCAAGCTGATTATATTGCAACTGGTCATTATGCACAAGTCGTTCATCATAAAGATGGAGATTCTGTAATGCTGAAGGGTCTTGATCATAATAAAGATCAAACGTATTTTTTATGTCAGCTTAATCAAAAACAATTACAAGCTTCTTTATTTCCGTTGGGTCAAATAACTAAACAGGAAGTAAGGCAAATTGCTAAAGACCTAGATTTACCAGTTGCCAATAAAAAAGATAGCACTGGAATCTGTTTTATTGGTGAGCGTAATTTTAAAGAATTTTTACAAAATTATATACCTGCAAAACCTGGAAAAATGGTTGATATCCAAACAGGAAAAACTATTGGTGATCATATTGGAATCATGTATTATACGATTGGACAACGTAAGGGATTAGGTATTGGTGGTCCTGGGGATGCATGGTTTGTTGTTGGAAAAAATTACGAAAAAAATGTTTTGTATATTTGTCAAGGAGATCAAAATGATTGGTTATTATCAGATGGAGCTTTAATTACTGATGTCAATTGGATCTCATCAGTTAAACCAGATCAGCCACTTCATTGTCATGCTAAATTTAGATATAGACAAAAAGATAATCCTATTGTATTACAATTTTTTGATGAAAAAACTGTCCGTTTACAATTTGATGTGCCGGTTAAAGCGGTCACACCTGGTCAAGCTGCTGTTTTTTATGATGGTGATGTTTGCTTAGGTGGAGGGACTATTGAAAAAGTCTATAAAGACGGAAAAGAGTTAGATTATCTATAATGTTAAAATATACAGGTTTTATTAAAAAGATTCGCTATTATAGCGAATCTTCTCATTATATCGTGGCAATTATTGAAGTGGAAGAAGAAACAGAAGATGTGACAATAAATGGGTATATGTCTCAATTTAATGATTATGATAAATATCATTTTTATGGTGATTTTGAAATTCATCCGAAATATGGACAACAATTCAAATTAGATCATTATGAGGTCGTTTTAAGCGATGATAGAGATGAAATCATTAAATATTTATCTAGTCCGCTTTTTAAAGGAGTTGGCAAATCACTAGCAACTCATATTGTTGATCATTTAGGGAATGACGCTTTAAAATTGATTAAAGAAGATAAGCATCATTTAGATTTGGTTAAAGGAATGACAGAATTAAAAAGAGATACAATTTATCAAGTTTTGACTTCACAGGATTTTGATCAAGAAGTGATGCAATTTTTTATGGGACATGGAATATCTTTGCGTCATTTAGGGTTGATTCAAGCGACATACAAAGAAAAAACATTAGAAGTTTTGCAAAATCATCCTTATCAGTTAATAGAGGATATTGAAGGTATTGGTTTTAAAACAGCAGATGAACTAGCTTTAAAAACAGGTGGAACATTAGATCATCCAGATCGATTAAAAGCAGGTATCATTTATAGTATCAAACAGGTCTGCTTTTCATCAGGAAGCACTTATGTTTATTATGATGAATTAAAAAAAGCTTTTCATAAAATTATATTCAATGTTGATGATGATATTTTTGATCATTATTTAACAGAGTTGATGAATGAACAAAAACTCATCATTGAAGAAGAGCGTTATTATGATCATGCAATGTATCAAAGTGAAATGACGATCAGTCAATATATCTTGCGTTTATTAAAGATACCGCAAGACACATTCAATCAAGAAGAAATTGATCGTATTCTTGACTATTTCCAAAAACAATATGGAATGAACTATGGTATCAAACAAAAAGAAGCCATTGATTATTTTCTAAGGTATCCATTCATGATCCTTACAGGAGGACCTGGAACAGGAAAAACAACAATTGTTCATGCTATCATTGAAATGTATCACCAATTATATCCGGAAGAAAAGATTGCACTGTTGGCTCCAACAGGAAGAGCTGCAAAACGTCTGAATGAATTAACAGGATTAGAGGCTTATACGATTCATCGTGTCTTAAAATGGGATCTACATACCAATACTTTTGCGATGAATGAAAAGAATCCACTGGATTATGATGTATTGATCATTGATGAATTTTCAATGGTTGATTCGCTTTTGTTAAGCCAACTATTCAAAGCTAATCCACGTTGCCATAAAATATTGATGATAGGTGATTATCATCAATTACCTTCTGTATCACCAGGAAACGTTTTAAAAGATTTGATTCAATCACAATTAATCAAGGTCATTGAATTAGATGAAATATATCGTCAAGCTCAAAATTCGGGAATTATTCAACTGGCACATGAAATTATTCATGATCATATGAATATGGATATATTTTATAAT
>CAMFRJ010000183.1 GCA_945981915.1 uncultured Erysipelotrichaceae bacterium | reverse complement strand
ACACACTGCATATCGTCGGCAGCGTCAGATGTGTATAAGAGACAGATTTGATACTATTTGACATTTCGCCATGAATAAGAAATATAATTCTTCTTTGTGTGTTCCTATTAATCCTTCATAATTGCCCTGTCCTTTACATATGACGACATCTGCTTGTTGAAAAATATTTTGAAACTGTAAAGAGGTTCTTGATAAAACCGTTCCTAAAGAACCATCTTCATTGCTAATAACAGTCACAACCTCTTCCATATGGACATCTCTTGCATCATCTAAAGTCACATCATTGACAATCGCTTTTCCTCTTACTCCATAATAAATATGTAATTGAGGAAATTTTTCTTGAAGCATTTTGATCAACAATTTATCTAAAACGATTTCTCCACAATTATCTCCTATATATAATAAACTTTGACTCTCTTTAAGTTTATGAAAAAATTGTTGAGAATCATCTATTGCTAAATCAAGATTCTTTGCCTGAAACAATAATTGTTTAATTTCTTCTTTTGTCACTTGATCCTTTGACGAAAAATCTATCAAATTGGCTGCTATTGTTACTTTTAAAGCAACATGGATATCTCCATCGATATAATCTTCTATTTGTGGAAGTAAAGACATCATATAGTGATTATAAAACGATTTGATGTCTTGATAAGGATCATCGTCATGTGTGACATCTTTAACAATATTCCATATATCCGCCATAATTTCTGGATTTGTTTTTGTCATATCACAACATTTCAAATAAGCTTTTGTTTGTTTAAATAATTCATCTTCTTTATCTTGGCAAAGTGACAAAAACTGACTGACTTTCTTCATTTGTTTCAAATCACATAGAAAACATTCTTTATGCATCATTATCACCTCCATATGAATTAAAGAATATCTATTTATTGGAAAGATGTTTATCAATAAATTGAATATAATCTTTACGGTTGACCTCTTCTTGATGTTGCAGATACCACTCAAATGATTCTCTTAACCCTTCTTTAAGATCTTTTGTTTCTTTTAAAAGCTGTTTTTGTTTAGACACATCTAAAAAATATTCATAATCATAAAAACTAAAATAATCTCTTTGATTATCATGATGATCAACTGATTTGATGACCAATGGTTCTCCTACAACTTGATAACATAATGCAACATATGTTTTTATATCAACAGCATCTTCATTTCCCACATTGATAATATGATTTTGGGGATGTATCTTTAAAATGATATCAATGGTTTTACATAAATCTTCAACATGGAAAAATTGAAGCTTCATCTTTCCATCTTTGGGGACATAAAATGGTCTATGCTTTAAAGCTCACTCAAAAACAAATGGCTCTCGATAAAGATTTTGCATAGGACCGTATAAATAAGGTGGTCTTAATATGTAAGCATGTGGATAACGTGATAATAAATACTGTTCTGCATGAACCTTATGAAGGCCATATTCTTTCCATATAGAATTATATCCTATTTCTTGTTCTTCTTTAAAAGGCTGTTTATTATTTTCAGGATAAACCGCAGATGAACTAATAAAGATGTAATCTTTGACTTGATTGATTGCATCACATAAATCTTTAATATCTGTTTCATTGTACGCACATACATCAATAACTGCCTCAAAATGAAATTGTTTCAATTTATCTTTTAAATCATGACGATTGGCTTCTATCAAATGTACACCATCTAATTGAGATTTTGTATTTCTATTTAAAACATATACTTCATATTGATTTTTAAAATATTGAGCTACAAAACGACTAACAAAAACAGTTCCTCCCGTTATCAAAATCTTTTTCATTGTTTTTCTCCCATTATTTATGTTGATTTTCATTATAACATATATGTAAGAAAAAAGACTTCTCATCATATTAATTGTAAAAATATCACTTTTCAATATAAGCAAATATGTATAAAATAGAATTTATGGAAGGATAAAGGTAAAACATATGGATTTAAGACAAATGAAATATTTTACAACAATTGTAGAGCAAGGGACAATTTCTAAAGCTGCCAAAGTACTACATATGGCACAACCTCCACTTTCTATCCAGCTTAAACAATTAGAAGATGAGTTGGGTGTCGTTTTGATTAAAAGAGGAAATCATCAAATAGAATTGACGCAAGCTGGGACAACGTTTTATAAAAGATGTTTACAAATATTGGATTTAAGTGAAATCGCAAGAAACGAAATGAAACAATCTTATCAGGAAGTATTAAGAATTGGAATTACTTCATCAAACAGTGCTTTAATTCAGCAAGAGAAAATCAAACAATTTCTTTATGAACATCACCATTTAAGTTATTCCATTCATGAAGGATCTACATATGATATGCTTGATTTATTATTATCACATAATATTGATTTAGGAATCGTCAGAACCCCATTTGACTCTTCACTTGTAGATGCTCATTTTTTAGAAAAAGAACCAATGATTGCCATTGGTCGAGAAGAATTTTTTTATTTTAAAAAAGAACAAATTAAAGATTTCAAAAATATTCCTTTAATCATACACCAAAGATATCTATCATTATTAACTGATTGTTGTTTACAACAACAATTTCAACCTCAGTTCAAAGTAATTTGTAATGACAGTCGCACCTCACTCATTTGGGCAAGTGCAGGTGTTGGTGTAGCAATCGTTCCCATGAGTTCTTTATCTCTTGAATATGACCATTCATTAGTAACTGCCACTTTAAAAGATAAAGATCTCTATACTGGTGTGGCATTCATCACACGAAAAAATGAAAAACCACCATTATCAGTTCAACATTTTATGGAACAATTTTATTAAAGCCAGCATCTGCTGGCTTTAATAACACACATAAATATATCTGCCAAATTTAACATATTCTGTCTTCTTTCTCAACACACAATCTTTTATGAAAAAACCTGCCTCTTGTATCTCTTCATCCATTTTTTCATAACTCACCAAAACCAATTTATCGCATAGTCTTCTTGCCGATTGAATAATTGCACATTGTTGTTGATGTGTAATTGGCGTATAGAGATTATAAGGAATATCTATAATAGCCACATCATAATGACCTTGATGCAAATTGATATCATCTTTTGTAATCAACATGCCATCATAACCAAAATAAATCAGGTTATTTCTTGCTTTCCATGATATTTCTCTGGAGATATCAAAGCCTTTGATATGATACCCTAACGCCAATCCTTCTAAGACAACAGTTGCCATACCACAACAAGGATCGATTATTGTCTTTGTTTTGTCATTTTCTCCTGCAATATTAATAAGAGTCCTAGCTAGTCTAATATCTAAAGAATTTGAAAATGTATGAGGTTTACTATCATGTTTCATCCAGGAAGGAATCCCATGACGATAATAACCTATGATCCACATTTTCTCTAATTTTGTTAAAGCAATGATATTTTGGGGATGAGCCATATTGACACTACCATCTATATACCATGAAACATCCTGACATTTTTTAAGAGATTCCTGATAATGAACATGTGTCAACGTATTTTTTAAATAAATCACTTTAAAATCAAGATAAGTAAGATTGAGATCTTTTATCTTTTCCAATATTTTTTCAAAGTCTTCATCCATCGCCCAAATATCAATTTTTCCTTTCATAAATACACTTGTATTGACATCGATATCTTTATTGGAAAGATAATATTGTTGAAAGATGTTATGAAACAAATATTTAAAATCTACTTGACATATATCTTGATCTTATGGTGGAT
>CAMFRJ010000182.1 GCA_945981915.1 uncultured Erysipelotrichaceae bacterium | reverse complement strand
GATTCTTCAGAATATTTAAATCTCATGACAGCTTTATTATTAACAACTGTTCCTGCTGGAACTGATTTTGTAATAAATGTATTTCCACCGATAGTTGATCCTTCTCCAATGACTGTTTGACCACCTAAAACACTGGCATTAGAATAAATTGTCACATTATCTTTGATTGTAGGGTGACGTTTGACATTTTTTAAACTTTGTCCACCATGTGTTGATAAAGCACCTAATGTAACCCCTTGATAAATTTTGACATGTTCACCTATGACTGTGGTTTCCCCAATAACAATACCAGTTCCATGATCAATCATTAAATAACGACCAAGGGTTGCTCCAGGATGAATATCAATTCCTGTTAAACTATGAGCATGTTCAGTCATAATACGAGGAATTAACGGAACTTGTAATAAATGTAATTCATGGGCTAAACGATTCACCATGATGGCGTAATATCCTGGATAAGAGATGACTATTTCCGCAATTGAAAATGCTGCTGGATCACCATCAAAAGTAGCCTCTGCATCAGTAGATAGATATTCTCTGATATAAGGGATTCTTTTTAAGAATTCCATGGTAATCTTATGTGCTTCTTCCTTTTTTTGTTCATTTGTATATTTTTTATATTTTTCTCCATAAGCCATGGCTAAGACAATTTGACTTGTCAAGTCTTCATAAATGATTTGAATTTGATCACCTAAATAATATTTGATCACATCACTTCTTAAATTTTTACGTCCAAAAAATCCTGGGAAAACAATATCCTGTAAACGTGTTAAAATATCAAGAATCATTGTTTTATCAGGTTGTGGAACAGTATCTATTTTAGATATATTATTGTGTTGATTATAGCTATCAGCGATATCATCAATAATTTTATCAAATTTCATAATATCTTCCTCCATTAATAATATTATAGTATGCAAAAGATTTTGGGATGTCAAACTATATGAGAAAAAATGTTATAATGAAAGTGATAGGTGGTGAAAGAAATGAAGAAGATAGGATTGGTTTGTTGCTCAAATGGGATAGATAGAAAACAGGAAAATGATTTAAAGAAATTAGAACATGAGTTGTATCAACTTCATATAGATGTACAATGGAGCCCCTTTATTTATCAAGATAAAAGTATCAAATCAGCTAGTGCTCAAGATAGAGCAAATATTATTAATCAAATGAATCAAGATGATTCAATAGATGCAATCATGGATATCTCTGGAGGAGATATCGCTAATGAAATATTAGAATATCTAGATTATACGTGTTTGAAGAAACCGTTTTGGGGATATAGTGATCTCACAACTGTTATTAATGCCATCTATAGTCAAACAAAAAGAGAATCTGTTTTATTTCAAATTAGGCATCTTGTTGATAATCCTTTGCAGATAGATAGAATACAAAATAAGACATTATTTGATATTGATTATCAAATCTTACAGGGGAAAGCAATTCAAGGTATTGTTGTAGGTGGTAATATTCGTTGTTTATTAAAGTTAGCAGGGACACCATATTTTCCTGATATGAAAGAGAAAATATTGTTATTAGAAGCTTATAGTGGGGACGAAGCAAAAATTATCACTTATTTTAATCAGTTAAAACAAATGGGAGTTTTTCAACAAATTAATGGTTTACTTTTAGGAACCTATACACAATATTTTCAAAAACAGACAATCATTGATTTATTTGAATTGATTAAAGAATATCTGCCAGAGGATTTAACAGTCGTTTATAGCCCTGATATTGGACATAGTATAAATGCAAAAGCAATTATGATTGGTAAAGAATATCAATTTTATTTTTTGAATAAAAACTATTGACATATAAAACCTATAGGAGTACTATGATATTGCAATACAATAAAGACAGTGAAAAGAAGAGTAATTTATCGAAGATGCAAAGAGAATTCTTGGTTGGTGGAAAAGAATGATGGGAGATAAATGAAGATGGCCTTTGAGTTGCATACCGAGCCTGTATAGGTTAGGCTATGACGTGATCACACGTTACAGTGATAGAGTATAAACCAAGACGGGAGTACTCGATGAGGAAATAATTGTGAGATTATTTTAAATAAAGGTGGTAACACGATCTAACTCGTCCTTTAAGTGGAGGAGTTTTTTATTTATTGTATTGGAATATATATAATAAAGGGAGAGAAGAAAATGAAAAAATTATCAAAATTATGTGTTGCGTTTGCAACAATACTGGCTTTAACTGCTTGTGGACCATCATCAAATGATAATAAAACAATTACTGTGGGAGCAACTGCTGTCCCACATGCACAAATTTTAAATGATGTTGTCAAAGATGTGTTAAAAGAAGATGGATGGGAATTAGATGTTGTAGAATTTACAGATTATGTACAACCTAACAAATCATTAGAAGATGAAGAATTAGATGCGAATTATTTCCAAACATTAGCTTACATGGAAGAAGTGAATAAAGAAAATGATTGGCATTTAAAAGAAGTGCAAGGGGTTCATTATGAAGCAATGGGTCTTTATTCAAAAGATTTAAAAGATTTAAGTGAATTGAAAGATGGTAGTGAAATCTTGATTCCTAATGACGGATCTAATGAAGATCGTGCCTTAAAATTATTAGCGAAGGTTGGCTTAATTAATTATACAAGCAATGTTTCAGATCCTGAATCAGGTATTACTGGTTATAATGTCAATGTCAAATTAACACCATTGGCTGCAGAAGAAATTGCCAATCATTTAGAAGATGCTGATGGTTTAGTTGTTAATGGAAATTATGCTTTAGAAGCAAAATTAAAAGATAAAGCCAATGTTTTAACAAGTGAAGAATTCACAACTGAAGAAGCTGCTCCATATATCAATTATGTTGTTGTTAAAGAAGGAAATGAAAAATCTGCCAAAACAAAAGCATTAGTAAAAGCTATTACAAGTGATAAAGTGAAAGAATATATTTCTAAAACATATGGGAAAGCAGTTGTAGGGACTTTCTAATGGAAAAAACAATATATTTTGCAGGAGGCTGTTTCTGGGGAGTACAGAAATATTTTGATCAGTTTAAAGGGGTTAAAGAAACAACAGTAGGGTATGCTAATGGACATACCCTACATCCTACCTATCAACAGGTTAAATCACAAGAAAGTGGGCATAGTGAAACAGTCAAAATAGTCTATGATTCAAAGATTATTTCTTTAGAAAAACTGTTAGATTATTTTTATCGCATTATTGATCCAACATCTATTAATAGACAAGGTGAAGATGAGGGCATTTCTTATCGTACAGGGATTTACTATGTAGATAAAGAAGATTTAGATATTATTAAGAATTTTACAGAAAAAATACAAAAGTTATATGAAGATCCTGTTGTTGTAGAGATTCTTCCATTGAATAATTTTTATAATGGTGAAGAATACCATCAAAAGTATTTAGAGAAAAATCCAACAGGATATTGTCATATTCCAATTCATATGTTTCATATAGGAGAGAATGAATCATGATAAGTGTTAATCATCTATGTAAGAATTTTGGGGATTTCGAAGTGATAAAAGATGTTTCTTTTGAAATTGAAAAAGGCGATATTTTTGGAATTATTGGGCAAAGTGGAGCAGGGAAATCAACGTTACTACGCTGTATAAATGGATTAGAAAATTATCAATCTGGGTCAATTGTTTCTTTGGGAAAAGAAGTTTCATCATTAAATCTGTCTCTTATACACATCTCCGAGCCCACGAGACTAAGGCGA
>CAMFRJ010000181.1 GCA_945981915.1 uncultured Erysipelotrichaceae bacterium | reverse complement strand
GCCGTTAATAACATCTCTTTTTGATATTTTTGTATCAAAGCTACTATCTTTTCATCATTGAAAGGATGATAACATTCAAAGCCATCTACGCCATCACCTATGCACTGCTGTATAAATTCTGTAAGATTTTCCAAATGATATTGTCCTAAATGAGCAATCACTGCTTTTCCACGAGCTTGATGAATCGCTTTGATTCCTTGCTTGATAGGAATGGCTTTCTTTTTGACATAGCAACAACAATGATATCCTATATATTTTTGAAAAGCTTCATTTATATCTGCTACATGTCCTTTTTTTACCAAATATTGGGCAATATGAACACGATTGATATTGTGACTAGCTGTTGAAAGATAAAAATCATCAATAGAAATATCGTCAAAGATACGACTTAATTTGAAAATAATAGCCTCGTTTTGTTGCCTCTTAATATCTTGATATTGCTTGATAAAATATCTTAGTCCTGCAAAATCATCATCTTTCAAATCACTATTTATCGGAAAATAACCTAAGAGATGAATTTCTTTATCTTGATACATAGTGGATAATTCAACACCCGCTAAGACATTTTGTTGATAGATCAAAGCATATTTTTTTAAATCGGCAAGTCCTTCTAATGTGTTATGATCAGTCAACGCGATCAAATCTAACTGTAATTCTTTTGATTTTTTCACAATGTGTTCAACAACATCACTACCATCAGAATACAAACTATGCATGTGTAGATCTATTTTCATTTTTTCACCTACTTTATTTATGATTATTCATTGTAACATATCTTTATTCGCTTATGAATAAAAAAAACCGTCTTAAACGGTTTTGGTAATTTCTATGATTTTATTAACAACATCAGCTAAAGTTCCATCATTATGCGATCAAATCTAACTGAAATTCTTTTGCTTTTTTCACAATGTGTTCAACATCATCACTACCATCAGAATACAAACTATGCATGTGTAGATCTATTTTCATTTTTTCACCTACTTTATTTATGATTATTCATTGTAACATATCTTTATTCGCTTATGAATAAAAAAAACCGTCTTAAACGGTTTTGGTAATTTCTATGATTTTATTAACAACATCAGCTAAAGTTCCATCATTATGTACATGATAATCACAGGCATCTAAATAAAGTTGATGTCTTTCATCAAAAAGCTGATAAAGTTTTTGTGGTCCATCTTTAAGTAGTGGACGATCAGCTGTGGTTACATCTTCAACGATATTAGCAACTGGTCGATCTAAATAGATGACCGTTCCAGTCTGTCTTAAGATTTCGCTGTTTTTCTTTCTTTTAACAACGCCTCCCCCTGTTGAAATAATGTAACCATCCAACTTTGAAAGATCTCTGCAAGCTTCACTTTCTAGATCTCTAAAATAATCTTCTGATACAGCAAACATATCATTGATGGAACAATGATGTTTATCAATCAAATATTCATCCATATCTATAACTGGCATTTGCAACCTATCAGATAATAATTTTGAAACAGTTGTTTTGCCACACCCCATAATTCCTATTAATACTATATTTTTCATAACTTACGCTCTTTTATAATTCCCCAATATTCTTAGTGATGTACTATTTGCTTTCATTTTATTTAAAGCTCTCTTCACTCTTTCTTCATTCATATTTCCTTCAAAATCGATATAAAAATAATATTGCCAGTTTTCTGTTTTCATAGGTCTAGATTCTATTCTAACCAGATTGATTTGACTTTGTTGAATGATTTGCAACATATTATATAATGTTCCCACTTGATGTGGTAAGGTAAAAATGACACTCACTTTATCATTTTCAATATTGCTGATCAATTCTTTAGAAATAATCATGAATCTTGTCATATTACTTTTATCATTTTGAATATTTTTTTGTAATATTTCCAAATGATAAAGTTTTGCAGCAAGTGGTGAAGCAACTGCTGCTTTACTTTTATCTTTTGTTCTTTCAACATATCTTGCTGCCATTGCAGTATCTTTATAAGGCATTGGTTCCATCGCCCTATGTTGATAGAAAAATTCACTGGATTGTGCTAATCCTTGTGGATGTGAATAAACTTTTTTAATATCTTCTAATTTTGTACCAGGTAATGCCATTAAACATTGACTGACCGGAACTGCTGTTTCCCCCACAATATAAAATCCATATTTTCTAATCAAATCATAATTATCATTGATAGATCCTGTCAGACTGTTTTCGATTGGTAAAACACCATAATCTATCTCACCATTTTCTAAAGCAAGATAAACATCTTCAAATTCTGGATAACCAATATTTTTTGTTCCTTTTCCAAAGAAATTTTCCACAGCACTTTGTGAAAAAGCCCCTTCAACTCCCTGATAACCTACAATTGGATCTTTTTTAAATTCTGTTTTGTATTGATCATCATGAGTCAATGGTAATAAATCAGATTGATATGATTTTGATACAGTCATCATATCTTGTATAAAACATCTTGCATATCTTTCTAATTCATCATTTTCTAAACGATTAATGTTTTTTTGAACCACTTCTTTTTCTCTTTCTGGTTGAAAAATTTCCAAATGATTCGCTATCTTATATTCTACAACATTTTTAGAAACATTCATTCTTCTTTCAAAGAGTTTCATAATTTGTTGATCGATCTCATCGATTTCCTTACGGCATTGTTGTAAATCTTTCATACGATTACCCCATCATATCCAAAATACCTAAAGCCATCATTGCTTCAACAACAACGACTGCTCTTTGAACGATACATGGATCATGTCTTCCTTTAATTTCTAATTCTACATTTTCTTTTGTTTCAACATTAATCGTGTTTTGTTTTTTTGCGATTGATGGTGTTGGCTTAAAGCTAACAGTGACAGTAATGGGCATACCATTGGAGATTCCTCCTGTAATTCCTCCATTATGATTTGTCATTGTCTTCACGATTCCCTGTTCATCATAATAATATTCATCATTAGCCTCATCGCCATACATAGTATCAATGACATCTCCATCACCAAAAGATACACTTTTGACAGCAGGAATACTAAACATCAAACTTGATAAATGACTTTCTAGAGAATCAAAGAATGGTTCTCCGATTCCTGCTGGAACATGTAAAGCAACACATTCCACTTTTCCACCAACACTATTTAAATCACGACGTGCCTGTAAGATTGTCTCTTCCATTTTTGAAAAGACACCATTATCTAATGTAGGATAAGGCTTTTCTAATAATGCATCTAATATATCATCATTGATATTCATATCAAACTTTTTATCTTGAATAGAACCAATAGATAAAATATGTGCGCCTACACGAATACCTTTTTGTTTCAATATTTGTTTAGCAATATTTCCTGCAAAAACAATAGGTGCTGTGATACGTCCTGAAAAATGTCCTCCCCCACGGACATCATTATGACCATGATATTTGACATAGGCAGGATAATCACTATGTCCTGGTCGCATATGGCTTTTCAATAAAGAATAATCTTTTGAATGTTGATCTCTGTTATAGATAATTCCTGTAAGCGGTGCTCCTGTCGTGATGCCATCTTGTAATCCTGAAATGATTTCAACACGATCAGCTTCTTTTCTGGCAGTTGACATCAAATTTTGTCCTGGCGCTCTTCGTTTCATATCTTTTGCAATCTCTTGTTCATCAATATGAATACCGCTAGGAAGATTTCCTATCACAATACCAATCGCTTGACCATGTGATTCACCAAAAAGTGTCAGCT
>CAMFRJ010000180.1 GCA_945981915.1 uncultured Erysipelotrichaceae bacterium | reverse complement strand
AGATTCGCCTTAGTCTCGTGGGCTCGGAGATGTGTATAAGAGACAGATCTAATGATTGAACATATTTTATATAGAGATACAACCCTGCTTGTATAAACATCGGTGCTATATGCATATAAATTGGAATCAATAATATAAATCCTATCGCTTTTTGTTTTCCGTTTAATTTTCCGGCAAATTGTTGACTCACAATGATTCTCCTTCATTCTCATTTTGTCCGTTTTTGTCAAAATAATCTAATTCTTCATAGAACACTGCTAAACATACATTTAATTTCATATTAAATAAATATGTTTCTACAAAAACTCCTAAAACTGAAGAAATCCCACTGATAATTGCTGCACTTGGTATGAGCATGCTAAAAACATTCATAAATAAAGCAACAACAAGTGAAGATAGCATCATCCAGCCAATAAATGATAATTGTAATTTAAACAAAGTCCATTTATGTCCTTTCATTAAACGACTTGATTCTTTTAATGCTGCCACACCTTTTATATTGTACTTTTCTAAAATATAAGGATATAATCCAAATTGTAAAGAATAAATAACAGAAATAGTAACAACAATAATCATAAACAAATAGATTACACTCACACTATTGCCAAACAATTGCATCATTTGTACAAGTTGCGTACTATCAAATGATGAACTTCTACTCACAGTTAATATAAGTTGATACAATTGTGTGAGATTTGTTTTTCCAATCATTGTCATCACAATCACGCCACCAACAAAGCATATTATGGCAACGATAATCAATAAAATGATTTGATAAATAAAATATGTTGAAAATAACTTTTTGATTTTGGTAAATCCAATAAAAGCATCATCCATCGGTTCGATTTGATCTTGCATATTATTGACTGTTTTCAATGATGCCACAATGCATCCATGTCCAACAGTTAACGTCAGTATTGATAAAATCATCCCTAAAAATGATGGCAATTGATTTGATAGTGTTGAAATTACAACATTAAGTAGTCCTACATACAAAATCACTTTAAATATTTTTTCATAATCTATCAATAATGAGTTTGCTTTATTTTTTATATCAATAATTCTCATATAATCACTCCCATAGGGGTATTATAACAAATCTTGTCAATTATGAAAACTATTTCAAATCTAAACTTGTTTTTATCGCATCATTCACTTTCTTCATAAAATGATCATTTAAACAGCCTAATTTTTCTTGAAAACGTATTTTATCGATCGTTCTGATTTGTTCAAGTAAAATCACCGATTTTTTCTCTAATGAATCACATTGAATGACAACATGCGTAGGAATAGGATTTTTCGACAATCTTGATGAAATTGGTGCAACGATCACTGTTGTCGAAAACTTATTTCCTTTATTGTTTTGTAAAACCAAGACAGGTCTCAATCCTCCCTGTTCACTACCGACAACTGGAGAAAGATCTGCATAATATATATCTCCCCTGCTTATCATGATATAACCTCCTAAATTATTCTATGTTTAAAAATAAAAAGTTATTCTCAATTTATTGGTATTCCTATTTTTTTATGATATGATAAATGCAAATAAAGGAGAAAGAACTATGATAAAAGCGATTATTTTTGATATGGATGGATTAATGATAGATAGTGAAAGAGTCACATTCGAAGGTTATCAATACATTTTAGGAAAAATGAATTTAACAATGGACGAAGAATTTTATAAAACATTATTAGGTAAACCCTTAAAAGGTATTTATCAGAGATTTTATGATGTTTATGGTAATGATTTCCCTATTGAATCAGTTATCAAAGATGTCCATCAATATATGGCAGAGAGATTTGAAAATGAAGGTGTACCTGTTAAAAAAGGCCTCCTTCCATTATTAAAATATCTAAAAGAGCAGCAATACAAAACAATTGTCGCAACTTCTAGCAATAGAGATCGTGTTGATACAATTTTAGAATCTGCAGATATTGTCCAATATTTTGATGATTCTATTTGTGGTGATGAAGTCACTAAAGGAAAGCCTGATCCTGAAGTCTTTTTGAAATCCTGCCAAAAATTAGGTGTCAATGTCGATGAAGCAATTGTTTTAGAAGACTCAGAAGCAGGAATTCAAGCAAGTGCTTCTGCAGGTATCAAAGTGATATGTATTCCTGATATGAAACAGCCTGAAAAAGAATTTGCTGATAAAACATACAAGATATTTGAAGATTTAGACCAAGTCAAAGAATATTTAGAAACATTATAATAAAAAAACATTCATTTCTAAGCTGTGTGAGAAAAAATTCTGTCTTTCTTTCACAGTTTTTTTATTTTTAATAATTCTTATCTTTAACCAAGATCTTCAATATTTCATGTCTGAATAGTGACTTAACATCGCAAGTTAGCTTATCCCTATAAAAAAGAGAATCCATTAAAAATGAAATCTCTTTTCTATATCAACTTCTTCATCATTAAGTATTTGATAAGTCATATTGATTACTCTATCGATATTATGTCCATCTTGATATTTAAAAAAGCGTTCTTTAAATCCTTCTACATCATATTCTTGTTTTGAAGATAATGCAGAAATTAACTCATTTTCACTATGACAAATAGGCCCTGGCATAGTATGATAATCAACAAAACACCCTAAATTTTCCAAATACTGATCTAAATCCGGAACAAAGAAACACATTGGCTTATTTAATAGAGAATAATCAAAAATGATTGAAGAAAAATCTGATACCAAGATATCACTTATAGTAAATAATGCATGTGTATCTTCATGATTCATATTGATAATTCTATCATGTTGAGCTAATTGAACATCTTTTAATAAAGGATGAAATTTATAAAGCAGATAATCATCTTCTCCTAAAGATTTCATCACTTTCAAAGCATCAAAAGGAACAGATTGAAACCCTTTATATATATTTCCTCTAAAAGTAGGTGCATATAAAATCACCCTTTTCCCTTCTAACATAGGATATTTCTTTAACAATTGTTTTCTCGTCTTTTGCAGATATTCTTTTTGGCATAAACAATCGACACGAGGCATTCCAGTTGTCATGACATGTTTTTGTGTGATTCCAAATGCCTGACTGTAAGGTTCTTTCCAATAATCACTATTAGATAATACAAAATCATAATTTTGAATAGGATATTCTCGATCAATCACGTTTCCAAACTTTTTGATTGCACCACAAGCGTGCCACACTTGAATGACTTTGACTTCCTCTCTTTTAAAATTGGAAATAACATAATTATTATCTCTAATGAAAACAACTTTTGAAGTATTGATAATAAAGATTTGTTTGATACAATTTAACATATAAAGAAAATCCTGTATCAGATTATTCTTATCATAACCGATTAATACTTTTTTTATAATCAAGTTTTTATCTTTGCTCAATTCATCATAGATAAGTAAAAGGTCCGATTCTAAATGAGCTGATTCTAAAGAGACAAAAGCAACTTGATGAGCGTTGATCTTCATCATTTTTACAAAGATATTAATAAACCCAAGAATAATATTTAATATAATCTTTTTAAATCCCATAATATCACCTAAATACAATATTCACGACTCTTTGGCTTGCTAAACCATCTTCATGATTATTAAACTTTTGATTGAATAAAGACATTTTTTGATAATCAAAAGGTTTCTTCATTTCCTCTAATAGAAGATTTTCATCTTCAATGATCTTTCCTGGTAAATCTTGATAAATATCTAAATAAAATCCTCTCAATTTATCGCGATATGATGCTAAAT
>CAMFRJ010000179.1 GCA_945981915.1 uncultured Erysipelotrichaceae bacterium | reverse complement strand
TGAGTCAAAATTTTCATAAAAGAAATCCCTCGATGTTCCTGATCAAAGCAATCACCAACGATATCATTATAATCTACTGACAAGCCAATATCACGACCCTTGATAGAAAAAGTCGCTTCATTTCTTCCTGTTATCTCCATCATATAGTCATCAAGATATTGTTGAATATAGCTTTTTGCTTCTTTTTTCGTCATTCCTGAAACATCAATATCACCAATATAAGTATTGGGATAAAACTTATCATTAAAATAAATACTACAACCCATCAAAACTACAACAATTAAAGCAATAGCAATAAAAACAATTTTTCCATTTTTTGTTAATTTTACGTTTTTCATCATACAATCACCTACAACAACGTATTTTACATCTATATAAAATAACTGTCAAAATAAACTTACATTTTTTACACATCAATCTCAATACCAAATTCACGTGGTAAAAATCTTGGACAAACGTTTTCAGATGATGTGATCACACTCGCTGCTAGTTGCGTCCCAATTTCAGTAGACTGAGCAAGTGTTTTTCCATAAGTTAAACCTATTGCTAACCCTGAACAGAAAGCATCTCCAGCTCCTGTTGTATCTTTAACATGAACCTTTTTTGCAGGTGTAATACCAAATTCACCCTGATTATTCGCATATAAACTTCCTTTAGCACCCATCGTCACAACCATGGCTTTCATTTGACTGGCAATCACTTTTTCTTTAATAATTTCCAATAATTCTTTAGGACTTTTTTTACTAAAATCTTCTGCAAAAAATTGTCCTGCTTCGATATCATTACATACTAGACAATCAAATTCTTTTAGGAAATCTCTCCTTTTTACCGCAATAGCCATATTTGAAATAACAGCAAATATCTTTTTTTGATACTTTTTAGCAAATTGTAAGACCTTTTTAACAATCACGGCATCAATATCAGCTTCTAATACAATGGCATCACAATTCTTAAAAATCTCATCACCTTTTTCATCAATCAAATCTAAAATTGGTAATAGATCTGGTCTTTGAGAGATAGAGCCGGCAAGATCTCCTCGTTCATCAAAAACAGCTAACCACGTTCCCATCCCTTGCGGTTTTTTTAAAATATAATCTGTATTAACTTTATGATTTTCTAATTTTCTAACAACTTCTTCACCTAAAGCACTTTCATCGACAATAGAAATAAAAGTTGGTCTTAATTCAATATTTGCGATATCCTCCGCAACATTTCGACTGACTCCACCATGTATGTATTTAACATAACCAGAATTTCTGCCATCTGGAATATAACCATCTAAAGGAAATCCTTTAATATCTACAAATACAGCTCCAATCACAACTATTCCCATCACAATCTCCCTCTTTCTTTATTATTGATTTATTCTTGATCCTTTTTGACTGACAACTAACGATGATAGATAATTAGCTTTCATAAGAGCTTCATCGTTAGATAACCCTGCAAGATGATAGGCCATAAAAGAAGCAATATGACAATCCCCAGCACCAATAGTATCCACAACCTGACTTTTGAAACCAGCAATATAATGATCCATACCATCAAAATAATAACATCCTTGTTCTCCTAGTGTCACAATAACTAAATTCTTTGTCTTTTGATAAAGCATCCTTGCTCCCTGTTCAACTTGATGACATTGTGTATACATGAATAATTCATTAAGCGATAGATGAACAATTGGATGATATTGCCACATAGTCGCCATAATTTCCGGTTTAATATGACATAATCTAGAACTCAATGCAAAAAAAATCTTTTTTGCATTTTTTAAAAATTCACAGATCAATTGACCCGATTGTTCCTCTAATTCTAAACCACATACATAAACGGCATCATATAAATCAAGATCAATACTGTCAAGCCACTCTTTTTTATATTTATACTCACAACCATGTAAAGCCAAAAATGTTCGCTCTCCTTGACTGTCTACAATACAATAACAACATCCGTTTTCTTCTTGTGTTTCTATTAAGATATTTAAATGATGTTGTTGAAAGTAATCTTTAACATAACTGCCATATACACCTGCTCCAATAGGTGAAAACAAATCATGATCAGCATGCAAATAACGCAATGTATGAGAAACATTAAAAGCACAACCACCAATAGATAAATCTTGCGAAATAATATTTTCATCTTCACCAATACAAGGCATTTGTTTAACTTTTAAAATGACGTCTACAACCGTAGATCCAATAACCAATACTTTCATTTTAATTATCCTCTAAATTCCAAGTATATAAATCACGATATGGCTTTGTACAAGACAAAGCAATACGTGTTATTTTTGTCTGAAAAGGTTGAAACAACATGGTAAGTGTCTGAAAAGCCATCACCAGTTGCTGTTCATCAAGCTTTCTTGCTAATGTAATATGCGGTTGCCAATGAAAAGGCAAATAACGATTTTCTTTTCTTTGACCTTCAATAGTATCAATTTGTTGATTGATCACCGTTGATAAATGATGCAGATATTCATTATATATAGGTGCTAAAAACAAAGTATTTCTAGCAAAAGAACCAATAAAAGTCATCTCAATAATACCTGCGCGACATTGACTGATCACTTCATTCAATGCATCAAATATGACTTGTTCGTCATGATCATGAACAGTTGCCAAAGTCATATGAATAGGAATATTTTTTTGAGATAAAAAAAATTGTTGTGTCTGTTTTTCAATCATTTTTTGATAGCTATCAAAAAGCGCCGTTGAATGATCATCAAAATATAATGAAATTAAATACATCACCATCACCGCTTTTATTCTACCATGAAATATCGACATAATAAATCATTTTCCTAAAACAAAAAACTTATCCAAAGATAAGTTTTAATTCTTTTGTAAATAATCTTTTTCCAATGTAAATCCATGACCATGAACTTCATTAACCCTTGCAATGATCAAAAATGCTTCTGGATCAATCTCTTTGATCAATTTTTCCACCTTGGATAATTCACGTGTTGAAACAACACTGATCAATACATCTGTTTCAATACCAAAATAACCAGTTTGTCCATGTAATAAGGTCACCCCTCTATCAATATCTTCAATAATAACCTGTTTAATGGCATTGCAATGTTCACTAACAATTTTCAATTCTATTTTTTGTGTTCCAATGATACTAATTTTATCAATCACTACACTATAAATAAAAATCATGACGATACCATACATGAACTGTTTGATATCAGAAAAGGCTAGTTGTAAAAAGACAATGAGTGTATCAAAAAGATACATGGATATTGAAACAGGAATCTTATATTTTTTATGAAGTATAAGTGGTGGAATATCCATTCCACCTGTAGAAGCACCTGCTTTAATGACTATGGCAATTGATATACCTACCAGAACTCCTGAAAATAAAGTGTTGATCAAAATATCATCAATAATGAAAACATCTTTAAAAATCATTTCAAAAATTCCGAGAATCACTGGATAATAAAAAGTAGAGAGCAACGTTGTCAAGGCAAATCGTTTTCCCAATATGATAGCACCTAAAATAAACATTATAAAATTAAAAATGAAAGTAAAAAGAGAAATTGGTAAATGAAAATAATGATTGAAAAATAACGCAATTCCTGTTGTTCCTCCAGTAATCAAATGTCCCGGTACAATAAACAGTGTCACTGCTAATGCCAATAAAGTGTTACCAAAAAGAATAGTGAAGATATCTTTTTTATTTTTATCCATATTCATCCTCCTCAAACAAAAAACCGCACCTAAAATAAACATTATAAAATTAAAAATGAAAGTAAAAAGAGAAATTGGTA
>CAMFRJ010000178.1 GCA_945981915.1 uncultured Erysipelotrichaceae bacterium | reverse complement strand
CTTTGACGATAATCAGGATCAATCATAGTGTCGGTTCAAAAACGTCTATAGACGCTTTAAATAACATCCTTAAAAGCATGGATTCAACCATATCCAATATTGAGCTATTGAAAGATAAGATCAATACAGCTGTCAGTGAAAAGATGCTGTTTCTAGGTATCATATTGGCCGTTCCACTTGTTCATAGCATACTACCTAAAGAAGTTATCATGACTTTCTATTCTGACTGGGCATGGGAAAGCGTTATGTCATTGATGCTTGTATACGCCTATGCTGGACAGTTCATTATGGATCACATGGCTGAAAAAGCCATTAGAAAGGTCTAGGTGAAAAATGGAAGATTTTAAAAACTGGATCATTGTCTTTTTAGCTGTTTTAGCCCTTGTTGAAACACTTGCCTTGATCTTTACGATCAATCCTGGTAGCAATAAAAATGAGTTTCTGTTATCGATACCTGGTGTTAAAACAACATATGTGAACGCTCTTTTAGAATATGAACCATTAAATAAGGTACTGACATCTTTGACTTGTGCCAACGGTATTAGAAATGATGATCCGACAAACCTTATAAAGGAAGCTACTAAATCGATCATCATAGGTCTGTTGATGGCATTATTTATGGTCTATATCAAACAGAATGGGATAGCGATCATACTGTTTGTGTTTATGTGTCTATATCCATTTGTTAGAAGGATAATGGACAAAAAAGATTATCATAAAAAATATATCGCAGGATTTTATACATTTTTAAACTATATCACTCAGTATCTAAGTGGTGGCGTAGAGATGCGCCAGGCTCTTATTGAAGTTGAAAAGCTGATCCCTGAAGATAATGTGATCAAACCTAAGCTTAAGGATGCCATTTCAAGAAATGCCATTACTGGCTTTGATGGTGATTCATATATTGCAGCCTTACAGGAGCTTAATAAAGGACTTGATTATAGTGAGATCAATACATTCATCTCTACCGCAAGACGTTCTGAAACCAATGGTGATGCCATAAGTGAGACATTGCTTGATCAGATAAATGATATCTATAAAAGGGTAGAGATTGAAAAAAGGGGTCACATTGCTGGATACGAAAGCAAATTCGGTGTGATGATCGTCTTGTTTGGCATGCTTAGCTGTCTAGCTATGTTTTGTATTCCGATCTTTGCAAGTGCAATACTATCACTTGGAGCAATCTAGTGTTAATTTGCAATCTAGTTGGAAATGTTGTAACTTGTCTTGAAATAAGCAAGGGTAGTTTTGTAACTTCAATGGAAATATGGTAGTCCTTAACTGGATTACCCTATTATTTCGCTAGAGAGTGTAATAAACAATTACAGCTATGGCTTTTATAACCATAGCTGTTTTCGTAGTATATTAACAAAGTAGTTAAAATAATTGTCGGCCCTATAAAATCTAGTATTAATCTATTAGATTTATTGAGTTAAAACAATGTTTGGTTTATATGTTATTATATTGTGTAGAATAACAATATACTACGTCTAAAGCAAAAAACATTGATGGGAGAAAGAATGTTGAAATTAATTGCAAAATGGTAATTTTTTGATTGACGATTGCAATTTGGTAAAAAGTAACAGCACAGATTATTTTAATTTCAAAACAAAACATAGGCTTCGTTTTGACAAAGGTGACAAAAGCAAAACGGGCTTTAAAACAACTGATCACTATCATGTATATAACCCTAATGCTACAAGCAATAAAGATTTGTGTCTTAATTCAAATGGTAAACCAGTAAAACATGGCTTAAAGCAGTCACATCTTTTTCCTAAACGAGGAGATCATATATGACAATAAATGAATTATTAGATAAATATCATTTTCACGATAGTACAATCGAAGAAATCACATATGATATATCAAATGGTAAACTCGAATTTATCGTTGATTTCTGCTATTGGCTTCAGAACGGATATTCTGATGGTGATAAGGAAAATGGTTTAGTTAAGCTTTGCTTTTCATCTGTTGATGATTACGAATGGAAAACAGGAGTAATAGATAGCTTTGCTATTCTTGAAATTGATATTGAAGACAGTACTGTTAAGATGAATATTTTGGATGCATTCAATAACAAATTTTATGAAATTCAATTTACTTGTAAGAGTGTTGAATTTGTAGAGTGTTCTAATTGATGTGGGCAGCTGTGTTCCAAGGTTCATAACTAATTATTTGGAGGACAAGTAAATGATTAAAGGGTACAGCAAATTAAAGACTCTCGTTGATCAATAAGGATTCAAAAAAGGCAACACATGTGTAGTTGTTAGTCTATATTCAACAGGTCCTGCCTGCGAATTCAGGCCGGGAAGAAAATCTTCAACATTGGTAGTATCTACAAATCCGTCTAAAGACAGGAACATCACCCAAATACAGGTATTTCCAAATGGAAGCGCACATCATGGAAGCGACCCATATGTCAAGGTATCAACCAAAGACATAGGCGTTGTTAAAATTGTTGAAGGAAGCAAAAAGACGTATAATGGCCGCAACGAGAAGGCTACAGTCATATTTAAGAAAGGTGGAAAAAGCGAATGGAAAACATCCTAATTCCTCATAAAGGTTTAAATGAATTGACGTTATATAGCTGTTTTGATGATGTTATCCGTTATCTGGATGAAAACAAAGTAAGTTATAGAATTGACATTCAGGATAACGGTGAATGCACAGTCAAATACAATTGGCGAATTGTGGTTGTCAATGATTCAATAAAGCTGTTCTTTTCGGAAGGAAATCTCAAGCTGTTCAAGATTACCGTCGAAAACAGCAATGAAGTAAAATTGCCAAATGGAATCTGTGTTGGCATGGATATAGAGGATGCCTTAAGGATAGACGCGAAACTTGAATATAATGATTGGGACGAAATCTATGAATCAGGAAACGATTATTACCTTGAAGACAGTCTTGAAACTGGGCTGGTCGTAAGCATAAATGTTTATATCAAGGAAATGGATTTAGATGATTTCGATCTATGTCAGTGGTAATAGCTGTAATAGCAGTTTGGTCGCCAACTTATAATGCGTTCCTTCATTTATTGGCTTAAGAGGCGCCCAATTGTGGCTTTAGTATTTCCAATAACATTATTTCTTTCCTATTTTGAAAATAATCTTTGCCTTTTCGTTTTACCGGCTTTATAAGAAAAATCGGATCAGTTTTTTATGCGTCGTAGACTCGAAAAGGGTTGAATTTTTATCGAATAAATTAGAACAAGGTCACTGCAATAATTCAAAAAGATGCATGCAGCTTATGCAAAATAATTACCAAGATAAACTGTTTTACCCTGGTTCTACTTTTCAACAGCATTGCTTTTTAACTGTTGAACTATTTCTCGAGCCTTTTCTTTATTTGAATTGGATAATTGACATCTATCTAGAAGAATATTTAAGTAATAGCAAATTTCTTCAAATGAAACAATGTCCTTTTCACCCAATTCAGTTTCTATCAATAATCCTTCAAATTTATCAGTATGACTCTTGTCAAAATCATCTAATTCATCCCAAAAACATCCGGTTGAATAATCATATCCGCTTCCGATACCATTACGAAGTTTTTCTAAAAATTCAAGAAGATTATCGTTGGCTGCTTCATTCAGATGCGCAATGACGGGATATTTTGAATCTTTTTTCATATCCTCTTCTTGTAAATAAATAATATACATATATAGTATCCTCCTTTAGTCTTCTGAATATATCGATGTAATTTGTCCGGATTCATCACAATATCCGTGCCATTTTACACCATTGCTGTCAGTTCCAGTCCATTTACGGCCAAGTTTGCCT
>CAMFRJ010000177.1 GCA_945981915.1 uncultured Erysipelotrichaceae bacterium | reverse complement strand
TTTAGATGACAGATGATTATGAATAGGTACTGCACAACATATAGGTGCATCATACAAATGAAAAGCTAAACAGTTTCTCTTTTTTAATAAGTTTTCACTATATACACCTGCTACCATATCTATATTCTTTCCAAAGTTTTCCATAATTTCCTTTGCATTTTGTGGCGTATTTTCAAAAGAAATCAATTCAAATTTCAAATCAGAATTGATTTGTTGAACCTTCGTCCATAAAGATAAAAGAAATTCGACAGGTGTGGTAAATGATACACCAATTCTAATAATATGTTGTTTATTTGCTATTTTAGCAGCTTTAATAATAGCACCTTGTGAATATTTCATGATATATTGAGCATCTTTATATAAAGATTCACCTGCTGGTGAGAGTTTTAATCCCTGATGTGATCTTTGGAATAACGCAAAGTTCAAATTTCTTTCTAAAAGATTAATCTGTTTCATGACAGCATTAGGTGATATATATAACTTTTCAGAAGCTTTGTTAAAACTTCCTGCATCCCCAACAGCAATAAATGTATCTAATTGATGATTATACATATCTTTCTTCACCCTTTCACTATTTATATTGTATTCAATCAAAACAAAATTGTACAATTCACATATTGCAATGCGCTATAACAAAAATGAATAGTTAAAAACCACAAAAGTTTAATCAACATAACGATCAAAAGAGAAGCCTCTACCATCAACTTCTGTAATCTGACTAATCGTGATAAATGCTTGTTTATCAATCTTTAAAACAGCCTGTTTAACTCTATTGACCTTACGGTTTGATAAAACTGCTAAAACTGCTTTTTGACTCAATTCATTCATCCCCGTTTCAATATGAACCATCGTGACACCATTATCTAAATTATGTAATAATTCATATTTGATTTCTTCATATTTTGGTGAAATAATAAACATTTGAACTTGTGACACCCCATATGTTAAAACCTTATTAATGATATTTGAAATAACAAAAACGATAGCAATTCCATACAATATTTCTGTTGTCTTAGAAAATGTCATTTGTGTCACCAAAATACATGTATCACAAATATTCATAGATGTTCCAATAGGTATTCCTTTTTTCTTATTTAATATGATCAATGGAATATCCATACCACCTGTTGAAGCCCCTGCTTTCATCACTAAACCAATCCCTAAACCAATAATAATCCCACCATAAACAGCAGCTAAAACCATGTCATCACAAAAATGAGCCAACGCATCTATTGATTGGAAAAAACTTAAAAATATCGGATAAACAAATGTTGATACAATAGTTGTTAATGCAAATTTTTTTCCTAAAATAAAATATCCTGCTAAAAACATGACAACATTAATAACCATAACTGTATATGATAAGGGAATATGGAAGTAATATTGCATACAAGAAGCTATTCCTGTTGATCCTCCAATAATAATATGATGAGGAATCATAAACGCTGTTACACCAAATGATAAAATTAAATTTCCTAATACTATTAACATTATTGTCTTGATATGTTTATACATAAGTACCTCTTATTCTTTTACTTTGTTAAAGAATAGTATATCTCAATCATGGGACATTTTCAATTTATAAAATGGTTTATATGATCAATAAAATATGATATTTCTTCAATCAATATACATGACGTTAAAAGACGTTTAAACGGTGTAAAACGAAATTGACTTACATTTTAAGATAAAATAATATATATCTTTATAAATTTGAGTATAGTTTCTAAAGGATTAATTAATATCTGTTGTTTTTATCAATGAGTATATGATGTATAATAGTATCAAGTATGATGACTGATAATGATAATATTTTAGGACCAATATATGCTCATTCAAACATATGAGAAAAATCACTGGTTAACACTCAATCTAATAATAAAAACAATCTATAAAGATATCAAAACTGGTAACTTATATTTTTCTTATGACACAAACTAGTAAGATAAGTGATAAAAGAAAAAACCGAAAAGCCTTATAAAATAAAGTATTTCGGTGAATTGACTGGCGCGTCAAAAGGGATTCGAACCCCCGACCTTCCCCTTAGGAGGGGGATGCTCTATCCTGCTGAGCTATTGACGCATATTCATTCAATTGTATACAGAGAAACAAATGTCCCATTCAATTAAACTATGGGACGATTCTTTTTTATACTAACACTAAAATTCAAAGAAAGCAACTATTGAGATGCTTTCTTTGAATTCTTATAATCTAAATAATCATTAAAAAACATTCTGATGACACAAATGATAGGTACCCCTAAAAACATACCTATAAAACCAAAGAATCTACCAAATACTGTAATCGATAATAATACCCAAAATGGAGAAATTCCAACAACATCTCCAAGTATTTTTGGTCCTAAGAATAAACCATCAAACTGTTGTAAAGCAAAAATAAAGATTGTTGTTGTTAAAGCTAAAATAATATCACCAGTAATCAAAGCAACTAATACAGCTGGTATCCCTCCAATAAATGGTCCAAAATATGGAATCATATTGGTAATCAATATAAAACCTGCCAAAACTGGAAAATACTTCACTTTCAATATTCCTAATCCTACAAAAGCAATGATTCCAATAATCAATGAATCCACAAATTTTCCATAAATGAATCTACCAAAAATATGATGTGCTTTAAAAGCATACTCATGAATTAATTTGATTTTTTCTTCTGATATAAAAAGTAAACACAATCTATCGAATACTGATACTAATCGTTTAGCCTCTATTAAACAATAAGGTGTAAAGATCAAACCAATGAGTATCGTAATGAGTGTATTTCCAGCAGCAAATATCGTATTGATAGTTTCCATTGGATCAACAGTTTGAATTGAACTCAAATTATAGATCATCGTTTTTGATGTATTCAAAATCGTTTCACTCAATACATTAGCACCAAAGGTATGGAGTAATGATTTTTCAAAATCATTAAGGTATAGAGTAATATTTCCTGCAATTTTTACAACATTGTTTACAAAAGCAGGAATAATGATGATTAACAAAGCAACAATAATCAATACAAAAAAAACAAAAACAAAAATAGATGAAAATGCATGACTCATTTTTTCATATTTCCCATTGTTTATAGAATCTATTTTCATTTCCAAAACATAGACTAACGGTTGTAAAAAATAAGCTAAGACACCACCAATAATCAGTGGTAAAAAAGCATTATAAATCAAAGAAAAAATAGAAACATCAAATGTTTTATAAATAACAATGATAAAAAATGCAAGTAATAAGTATCTTATAAATTGTTTTATATTCTCTGTTTGCTTCATATTTGGCTCCTTTAATATCCTTATTATAACATATTCCTATTTCTTTGACGATGACTATGACTTCTTTAATCATTATTTCATACAGTGATATTGAAAAGAATACCTCTTTTGATGCAAATTATGCATAAAAAGAGGTATGATAATAAACAAATAATATATAACTTAATCCTATAAGATACCCACCTAAAACATCAGAGAAATAATGTACTCCTAAATAGATCCTGCTTAAGCCAATCAAAACAATCATAACCATACATAAACCAATCCAAATCTTCTTATACTTTAAATCACTCTTTCTTAATTGAATGATAAAAAAGCCATAACCAACCATTGCTGACATACTATGTCCACTTGGAAAACTGTAATTTGTTTCTGTCACTAATTGTAATCTTCGAGGTGGTCTTGGTCTTTTCACAATAGCTTTGATTATTCTATTGAGTCCCTGTGCAATTAACAAATGCCCTGCTGTATATAATATATTTTTATTTTTTAAGATAAGTAAAAAGA
>CAMFRJ010000176.1 GCA_945981915.1 uncultured Erysipelotrichaceae bacterium | reverse complement strand
AGCGTCAGATGTGTATAAGAGACAGCATATCCTAATACACCTGCAAAACCACCAGCAAGCAAGACTTTATAATCCTTACAAAAGGCTAAAGAGCGGGAAGTTTCAACACCACGGATAGCATGATTTTGACTTGCATATGCTGTCGCAAAACCTGCACCATTAAAAATGATACAAGGTAAAAATAAGATGTTGGCCACATATTCATTGATAAAAGTTGTATCAACACCACATTGAGCCATGATGACAATGACAATGCCTACAAAACCTGTACAAATAAATGTTTGTGTACCACCAATCAGGGTACCTAATATTCCTGCAAAAAAGGAAAGAATCAATGATAATAGTGAAAACATAAGTTACCTCCTTGAGGCTATTATATAAGATAGAAATCATGAAATAAATATGTAGTGAATAAAATTGCTGACTTTTGTCAGTTTTTTGTTTTTATTTATTCTTTTTTTAATATATGATATACTGAATGCGAGAATAATTTGAGGTGAAAGTATGGAATATCAAATCATGATTGATGATTTTCAAGGGCCATTAGACTTATTATTACATTTGATTAAAGAAAAAGAAATGGACTTGGAAACATTAGAATTGTCAGTGATTACTGAACAATACCTAAATTATATTTATATGATGGATGCTTCTAAATTAGAAGAAATGTCGGAATATTTAGTGATGGCATCACAATTAATAGAAATGAAAAGTAAAATGCTTTTACCTAAAGAAAAAGTGACCATTGAAGATGATTATCAAGAAGATCCAAGAGCTGCTTTGATTAGACGTTTGGTAGAATACAAACGTTATAAAGATGTCATTGATGACATGAAAGAACAATATGAAAAAAGGCAGACAATGATCATCAAACCAGCAGAAAATATGGAAGATTATGTGGTTGATACAACGACTATGATTCCAGAAGGTTTAGAAGTGTATGATTTGATGAAAGCTATGCAAAAAATGTTTCAAAGAAAAGCTTTGTCAAAGCCATTAGATACTCATATTTCTAAGCAGGATATCTCAATTGATCAAAGAAGTGAAGAGATTAGAACTTTCTTTAAACAAAGAGTTCATAAAAAAGTGAAGTTTGAAGAATTGTTTGATAGAGTGGATAAGTATTATTTTATTGTGACTTTCTTAGCTATTTTGGATTTAGCTAAAGAAAAAGAAGTAGAAATATATCAAGATGATTTATTTGATGAAATATATGTGGAGGGAAAGATTTAATGGAAGATCTGTTTCATATCATTGAAGGGATGCTTTATTTAAGAGGAGATGAAGGCATTGATATTAAAGAAATTGCCTCTGTTTTAGAAATCTCTAAAAAAGAAGCAACTCAAACCATGGATGAATTTATTGATAAATATGAAAAAAGAGGATTTCATGGCATCAAAATTGTTAATTTTGGAGGGAAATATAAATTTGCGACGAATCCAGATTATTATCCTTATTTTCAAAAGATGGTTGAACAATCAAAAGCAACACTTTCCCAAGCAGCTTTAGAAACACTTGCGATCATTGCTTATAATCAACCAATTACCAGAGCTGATATAGAAGATATACGAGGGGTTGGGTGTGATGCGATGATTAGAAAGTTGGTGGCCAAAGCATTGATTAAAGAAGTTGGAAGACAAGATTCACCAGGAATGCCTATCTTATATGGAGTGACTGATGAATTTATGGATGCTTTTTCACTGACAACTTTGGATGAATTACCTGATTTAGGAGATGTCATTGAAACAACAAGTGATGAAAATATTTTTGATACGAGATATCAGGAAAAAGAGGATTAGTTTATGAAACTTATCAATCATTTAAAAACAATCAATCAACATAAGTATTATGTCACGAAGCTTTGTTTTATGTGTGGTTTATATAAACAGGGACTGATGCATGATCTATCAAAATATTCTTATACAGAATTGAAAACAGGAGCGAAATATTGGGTAGGAACGCGTTCTCCTAATTCTATTGAAAGAGAAACGATAGGATATTCAACTGCCTGGCTTCATCATAAAGGAAGAAATAAACATCATTGGGAATATTGGGTTGATTTTTCAAAACAAGGTGTCACGGCAGCGAAGATGCCAGTTCGTTATGTCGTTGAGATGTTTTGTGATCGTGTTGCTGCGACAATGGTCTATCGTGGAGAAAATTTTGATGTATCAGCTCCTTTAGACTATTATCAAAAAACAAGAGGTTATTATGTGATTCATGAAGAAACAGATATGATGTTAAAAGACATGCTGGTTCATCTTTCACAAAGTAATTTAGAAGAAACGATCATGTATATTAAAGAGACCTATTTAAAAAAATCATAGAAAAATAAAGAAAAGGAGGAATGATCAGATGATTTATACAGTGACTTTTAATCCAGCTTTAGATTATGTTGTCAGAGTTGATCATTTTGAAAATGGGATGACAAATCGTAGTCATGATGAACAATTACTTTATGGAGGGAAAGGTGTTAACGTTTCTTATATTTTAAAACAGTTAGGTTTTGATTCTGTTGCGTTAGGATTTGTGGCTGGTTTTACTGGAAAAGAATTTGTTAAGGGTATTGAAGAAATGGGTATTACCAGTCAAATGATTGAATTAGAAGAAGGATTAACACGTATCAACATTAAGTTAAAAAGCGATGAAGAAAGTGAAATTAATGGTTCTGGACCACATATTCCACAAAGTGCAATTGATGTTTTGTACCAACAATTAGATCAATTACAAGATCATGATATTTTGGTATTATCAGGTAGTATTCCAACATCTTTGCCTGATACGATCTATCAAGATATCATGGCTTATCTCCAAAATAAAGATATCTTGTATGTTGTTGATGCGACAAAAGATCTATTGGTCAATGTTTTACAATATAAACCATTTTTAATTAAACCAAATAATTTTGAATTAGCTGAAATCTTTCATGTGGAATTGAAAGATAGCGAAGATATCGTTTATTATGCAAAGAAATTACAAGAAAAAGGCGCACGCAATGTTTTGATTTCTATGGCAGGAGATGGTTCTATCCTCGTCGATGAAAGTGGACATGTGACAAAAATGGGAGTTCCTCAAGGAAAAGTTAAAAATTCAGTAGGTGCTGGTGATAGTATGTTAGCAGGATTTATTGGTGGTTATTTAAGAGGTTATGATTATAGTCAAACTCTCGCATTAGCGACAGCTTGTGGTAGTTCAACGGCTTTTTCTGATACACTAGCTTCTCAAGATGAAATAGATGCTTTATTTCAAATTACAAAAACAATGATCTAAAAAATGGGATGGATAACCATCCCATTATTCATTATCAATAGAAAATGAGACACGTAAACCTCTATTTTCAATATCTTCAATATTGTATAGTAAATGAGATAAACGTTCTTCTTTATTTAAAATCATTTCAATTTCATCTAGATCAATATTACCATTAAGATACATGATTCTTAAGACAACAAATTGATTCATTTCATGAAGATTAATGTTGATCGCTTGACATTGCACAAAACAATCTAACAATTGATTGAATAAATCAACAAAATCATCATAAACCTTATTTTCAGAAATCGAAAGACAACTATTGACATCAATATCTTTTCTTAATAATTCATTGATCTTCGCACTATATAAAACATCAAATGCATGATTGTGTGTATGAACAACAATATGATATTTCAAACTTTCTTTTTTATATTCTGTAATAAAGTGATGTAGTTCCTTATAATCTTTATTCTTCAATAATATTTCTATCTTAGATAAAGCATAAAAGAAACGATGTTCTTTATCTTCTAAATTATTTTTCATAGTATTAATC
>CAMFRJ010000175.1 GCA_945981915.1 uncultured Erysipelotrichaceae bacterium | reverse complement strand
CTCCTATTCAATTAAAAATTATTGAAAAAAGAGATTTATTTATCCAAAGATTAGCAAAAAAAGTGAAAAAAGTATATGAAAAGATGGTCTCTTTGAATGAAGATATAGAGATTCAATATGAATGTTTTACTAAAAAAAGAGATATGAATATCATTATTGATCATTATAAAAAAGGATTTGAAAGAGATAAAAGATATCAAAGTACTTATTATGGAATTCATAAAGAAGATTTAAAGATATTGATTAATGGAAAAAATGCAGGACAATTTGCTTCTCAGGGTCAACAAAGAAGCATTGTTTTAAGTATTAAGATTGCTTTGATTGAATTAATTAAAGAAGAAATTGGAGAGTATCCAGTGTTGTTATTAGATGATGTATTAAGTGAGTTAGATGATGCAAGAAAAACAAAATTATTAGATATTTTGAATAATCGCATTCAGACATTTATTACAACAACATCTATTGATGGGATAGAACATAACATTATCAAACATGCAAAGAAGATATATATCAAAAAAAATGAGGAGGACAAGTAATGACAGAAGAAAAAGTCACACATAGTTATGATGAATCTGATATACAGGTATTAGAAGGATTAGAAGCTGTTAGAAAAAGACCAGGAATGTATATTGGAACAACATCTTCTAGAGGATTACATCATTTAGTTTGGGAAATTGTTGATAACTCTATTGATGAAGCATTAGCAGGATATGCATCTCATATCCAAGTTATTTTAAAAGATAATGATGTTGTAGAAGTTATTGATGATGGTCGAGGAATGCCAACAGGAACTCATGCCAAAACAGGCAAGTCCACTGTAGAAACTATTTTTACTGTTTTACATGCAGGTGGTAAATTTGGAGGCGGTGGGTATAAAGTCTCTGGAGGTTTACATGGGGTTGGTGCTTCTGTCGTTAATGCTTTGTCATCTTGGTTAGAAGTTCATGTCTATAGAGATGGAAAAGAATACTATCAAAGATTTGAAAATGGCGGGACAGCAGTTGCTCCTTTAAAAGAAATTGGACCTACTGAAAAACAAGGAACAAAAGTCACTTTTAAAGCAGATAGTGAAATTTTTCAGGAAACAACAACATATGATTATGAAGTATTGAGACAAAGAATCAGAGAATTAGCTTTTTTAAATAAAGGTTTAAGAATTAGTTTAATAGATCATCGTGATGGACAAGATAGAAAACATGTCTATATGTATGAAGGTGGTATTAAAGAATATGTATCTTATATCAATAAAAACAAAACACCTATACACGATGAAATTATTTATGTAGAAGATATACAAAACGATATTAAGATAGAAGTTGGTATGCAATATAATGATGGCTATCAATCCAATATTTATTCTTTCTGTAATAATATTAATACTCATGAAGGTGGAACTCATGAAGAAGGTTTCCGTCTCGCTTTAACAAGAGTCATTAATAATTATGCAAGAAGTCATAATTTCTTAAAAGAAAAAGATGATCCATTAAGTGGTGAAGATTGTCGAGAAGGATTAACTGCTATTATTTCAGTGAATCATCCTGATCCTCAATATGAAGGACAAACCAAAACAAAATTAGGAAATGCAGAGGTAAGAAAAATAGCATCTAATATTATTTCTAAATCATTAGATAAATTCTTATTAGAAAATCCTGATACTGCAAAAATTATTATGGATAAAGCTATTGTAGCTTCACATGCACGTTTAGCAGCTAAAAAAGCACGTGAAATGACAAGAAGAAAAACAGGAATGGAAATTACTTCATTGCCTGGGAAATTAGCAGATTGTTCTTCAAGAGATGCGAGCGAATGTGAAATTTTTATTGTCGAAGGGGATTCTGCCGGTGGTAGTGCAAAAATGGGAAGAGATAGAAGAACACAGGCAATCCTTCCTTTAAGAGGTAAAATTTTAAATGTTGAAAAAGCAAGACTAGATAGAATTTTATCTTCTGATACTATTAGAAGCATGATTACAGCTTTTGGTACTGGAATTGGAGAAGATTTTGATATTAATAAGTTAAGATATCATAAAATTGTTATCATGACCGATGCTGATGTTGATGGAGGGCATATCAGAATATTAATGTTAACTTTCTTGTATCGTTATTTAAGACCATTAATTGAACAAGGTTTTGTCTATGCAGCACAACCTCCTCTTTATTTATTAAAACATGGTAAAGATGAACATTATTTATATAGTGATGAAGAATTAGATGATTTAAGAACAAAATTAGGAGAAGGTGCAAAATATTCTATTCAACGATATAAAGGGTTAGGGGAAATGAACGCTGACCAATTATGGGAAACAACAATGGATCCTGAACATCGTATCTTAAATAGAATAGAACTAGATGAAGCAATGGAAGCTGATATGATATTTGATATTTTAATGGGTGAAAAGGTTGAACCAAGAAGAGAATTCATCCAAGAAAATGCGAAGTATGTTACTGATTTAGATATTTAGAAAGGAGTTTACAATGGATAATTATCAAGAACGTGGAATTAGAAAAGTTAAATTAACAACAGAAATGAAAACTTCTTTCATGAATTATGCAATGTCAGTTATTGTAGCGCGTGCTTTGCCAGATGTGAGAGATGGAATGAAGCCAGTTCAAAGAAGAATCATTTATGGAATGAATGAATTAGGATGTTATAGTGATAAAGCATATAAGAAATCAGCACGTATTGTTGGGGAAGTTATGGGGAAATATCATCCTCATGGTGATTCTTCTATTTATGAAGCATTGGTGAGAATGGCACAAGATTTCTCATATCGTTATATGCTGGTAGATGGACATGGAAATTTTGGGTCTATTGATGGAGACGGTGCTGCTGCAATGCGTTATACTGAAGCCAGAATGTCTAAAATATCAATGGAATTAATGAGAGATATTAATAAAGATACAATTGATTTTGTACCTAATTATGATGGTGAAGAAAAAGAGCCTTCTGTTTTACCTTGTCGTATTCCTAATTTATTAATTAATGGAACAACAGGGATTGCAGTTGGAATGGCTACGAATATGCCACCTCATAATATAAGTGAAGTCATTGATGCTGTCATAGCAGTGAGTCAAAATCCTGATATTACAGTATTGGAATTGATGGAAAATTATATACAAGGTCCTGATTTTCCTACCGGTGGTTATATTTTAGGAAAGAGTGCTATCAAGAAAGCTTATGAAACAGGTAATGGCTTAATTGTCATGAGAGCCAAAACGGAAATTGAAGATAATAAAGGAAAACCAAGAATTGTTGTTTATGAAATTCCATATCAAGTCAATAAAGCAAGACTTGTTGAAAAGATTGCCCAACTTGCTAGAGATAAAGTTGTGGAAGGAATTAGTGATGTTAGAGATGAATCTAATAGAGAAGGTATTCGTATTGTTATTGATTTAAAACGTGAAGTTCAAGCAGAGGTTGTTTTAAATCAATTATATAAATTAACATCTTTACAGACGACTTTTGGTGTCAATAATATTGCATTGGTCAATAATGAACCTAAAACATTAGCTTTAAAAGAATTGATTCAATATTATTTAAAACATCAAGAAGATGTTATTCGTAGAAGAACACAATTTGAATTAAATAAAGCAGAAGCAAGAGCTCATATTTTAGAAGGATTAAAGAAAGCTTTAGATCATATTGATGAAATTATTCAATTGATTAGAACAAGTCGAACAACAGAAATCATTCAACAAAGATTGATGGATGAGTTTGGAATGTCTGATAAACAAGCAAAAGCTGTAAGGGAAATGCAATTACAACGTTTAGCTGGTTTGGAAAGAGAAAAAATTGAAGAAGAATTAAATCT
>CAMFRJ010000174.1 GCA_945981915.1 uncultured Erysipelotrichaceae bacterium | reverse complement strand
GCTAAAGAAGAAGGCTTTGATGATATTGCTTACTTATTTGAAGAAGTAGGTAAGATTGAAAAAGAACATGAAGAAAGATATAAAAAATTACTTGCGAACATTGAAGAAGGTATCGTATTCTCTAGAGATGGAGATTGCGTATGGATCTGTGGAAACTGTGGACATGTTGTTGTTGGTCAAAAAGCGCCAGAAGTATGTCCAGTATGTGCACATCCAAGAGCATATTTTGAAATTAAAGCTGCTAACTATTAATAAAAAGGACATATGTCCTTTTTTTGTCAAGCTTTAAAGTAAAATAGATTAAAAAAATAAAAATCAATCATTAGATTGATTCCATGAGCTATTTTGGTGCTTTCGATGGGACTCGAACCCACACTATCATACGATAAGCAGCCTCTGAAACTGCCATGTCTACCAATTCCATCACGAAAGCATTATTACAATATTAAATATACGCTTCTTATATAGAAGATTCAAGTTTTTTCCTTTATAATAGAAGTATGAAAAATAGACAGGAAATATATGATTATGTAACTAATAAATATCTTACAGATGTTGATTTTCCCTTTCAAAATGATCCTTTTACAGCTGTATTCAGACATAAAAGTCATCAAAAATGGTATGGGATCATTATGGAAGTGAAGAAAAGTGTTTTAGGATTTGATGATCAAGAAATCGTTGATATTCTTAATGTCAAATGTTATCCAGAAATTATTGGGGATTTAAGATTATCAGCAGGTTTTTATCCTGCTTATCATATGAATAAGGAACATTGGATAACGATATTATTGGATGATTGTGTTGAGATGAAACAAATAAAAGAATTAATAGACATCTCGTATCAATTGACAAAGAAATGAAAAGTGTCTTGATTTTTAAGGAAAAATCAATATAATAAGTATTGTTTGATTGGGGTATAGCTAAGTGGTAAAGCAATAGACTCTGACTCTATTATGCGCAGGTTCGAGTCCTGCTACCCTAGCCATAAAAATAAGGATTGTATGGAAATACAATCTTTTTTTGTTTTCGTTTATAGGAGGGTGTGATATGATATGAATAATAGGGAGGAAGATTATGTCAGATTTTGAACTATTGAACAGAGTTGCTATGACGAAATATGACATGGCTAAAAATGAACCATTTCGTTTCTTTGTGAGAAGTCTTGTAGCAGGACTTTATTTGGGAATGGCTACAATTTTATCATATACTTTGGCAGTAATTTTAAATAATGTTTCTTATGAAGTAGCGAAAATTGCTTTTGCAGGATCTTTTGGGATAGGACTTGTTGTCATTGTTCTATTAGGTTCTGAGTTATTTACAGGCAATTGTTTTACAACAATTATACCTGTGTTTCATAGAGATTTGAAGTTTTATCAAATTCTTCCTATGTGGGGAATTTGTTATATAGGGAATTTTATTGGCATTGCTTTGTTGATGTTTTTATTTATTCATACAGGAAGTAATCAAGAAGCATTACAGTCATATTTAACATACGTCATCACAGGTAAGTTACAATTTGACGCTTGTCAGCTTTTTATAAAGGGTATTTTGTGTAATTTTATTGTTTGTGTAGCTGTTTTTGCAGGTTTAAAAATAAAAAGTGAGAGTGCAAAAATGATAGTTATGCTCATTGTGGTCATGTCTTTTGTGCTACCAGGGTTTGAGCATAGTATAGCGAATATGGGAACATTTTCGATGGGCTTTTTTGCTTTAGGAAATAGTATTTTATGGAGTGGATTAGGATTACATATGTTAATATCGACAATTGGTAATATTATTGGAGGAAGCTTACTTCTAGGATTACCGATTTATCTGATGTCAAAACCAAAAGGCCATTAAGGCCTTTTTTTGATTTGACCATAATTGATTAATTGAATATTTTTTGTGATGTCTTTTGCTTCTTGGCTACAAAGAATATCTAATTCTTTAATTCTTTGGATATTATATGATGAATGATTATAGAGAAATGGATCTACAAATGCAGGATGGCACATCAATTCAAATATCTCATCATCAAAATGACATATATCATTTATTGTTTCTAATGAAACCGATTGATTATAAAATACTTCAGAAAATCTAACATATTCATAATCTTTTTGTAAATAACATTCCTGTCTAAGTGGCAAGTCATATTCTTTAGCTAGTTTTAAGGCGACATCAATATTTCCAGGAAGTAAATGGACATGATGATGTGAATCAAGATGAGTAGGTTTTTTATTTGTTAATTGAATAAATTTATCAATTTGTGTTTTCCATTCAAGATATAATTCATCTTGTTTGACAATAACCTTTTTACCAGGATAAGTATTTCTTGATTTGAAGTTTCCTTTTTCATCACAAAAGCTTCCCCTTGTCAAAGGTTTTCCGATTGTTAAAACAAGATGGACTCCTAATCCTAAGTGTGGAAAATGACTTGCTAATGATAAGTATTCTTCTATATGAGGCATATTCATCATACACGTTGTTGATGTTAAGATACCATCTTGATGAGCTTTTAAGATTCCAAATGTCACACCATCACATAAACCAAAATCATCTGCATTAATGATTAATTTTTTAACCATATTTATCACCCCTTACTATTATAAAACAAAATTTCTGATATTGATATATAGAGTTGAATATTATAAAATAGTTAAGCGAAAGAGAGTGATAGAAATGAAAGAATTAATTGTTGCTACAGGAAATGCTGGCAAAGTCAAAGAAATTGCCGCTATGTTAAAAGGATTAGATATTGAAGTCAAATCGTTAAAAGATGTTTATGACGAAATCCCTGAGATTATTGAAGATGGAAAATCATTTAAGGAAAATGCTTTGATTAAAGCGAAATATGTTGCTGATGATTTAAATAAAATTGTTTTAGCTGACGATAGTGGAATAGAAATTGATGCTTTTGGAAAACTTCCTGGTATTTTTTCAGCAAGATTCTTAGGTGTTGATACACCATATGAAATTGTTAATCAAGCTGTGATTGATGCTGTTCAAGGAAAAGAAAGAACGTGTCGTTTCGTTTGTGCTTTAGCACTTGTCATTCCTGGTCAAGAACCAATCTTGATTGAAGAAACATTTGAAGGAGAAATCAATGATAAAATTGAAGGAGAAAATGGTTTTGGTTATGACCCAATTTTCTATTTCCCACCATGTCAAAAAACAAGCGCACAAATGTCATTAGAAGAAAAAAACCAATATTCACATCGTGCCAAAGCATTAAAAAAGCTATATGGTATCTTAAAGGAGATTTTATAACATGAATCATATTGTTTTAGTTCATCCTGCTATACCACAAAATACAGGAAATATCATGCGTACATGTGTTGCGACCAATACAGCCTTACATATTATCAAACCGATGTCTTTTGATTTAGATGATAAAAAAATGAAAAGAGCAGGGTTGGATTATATTAAGGATTTAGATTTGCATGTTTATGAGTGTTATGAAGATTTTAAAAAACAAAATCCTGGGGAATATCATTTCTTTACAAGATATTCAAAATTATGTTATACAGATCAAGATTATAGCGATTCTTCAAAAGAACATTATTTATTTTTTGGACATGAACATGATGGAATTCCTAAAGAAATATTAAAAGAAAATATAGATCGCTGTGTAAGAATCCCTATGTCAGATAAAGTCAGAAGCCTTAATTTATCAAATTGCGCGGCTCTTTGTATTTATGAAGTTTTAAGACAACAAGATTATCCAAATTTAAGTAAAGTCGAAGTTCAAAAAGGAGAAGACTTCTTATATGACCTATAGTAAAAAAGATATACTAACAAGTCTATCTTTAATGATTTTTATCATTTCATTTGCGATTGTGCTTACAGTTTTTTTTAAACCTTTATACTA
>CAMFRJ010000173.1 GCA_945981915.1 uncultured Erysipelotrichaceae bacterium | reverse complement strand
TTATTATACTGTAGGATTACCTTTAATGCTGGTAATGCATGGATTTCTTTTGATTTATTTCATGAATATTCGTTAAAAAAGAAAGACTAAAAAAAGAAAGGGAATCAAAAATCCTTTCTTTTTCTACTTTTTTGTAAGTGTAACAGCAGTCAAAAATCCGTCATGAAAACCATCTTCTAAACATTTGGCAGTAAGTTGACCTAATAGATCTTCTATTTCTAGTAATCTTGTTTTAATATCTGATTCATAAGATATTTCTTGAATGAGATTCAGTATTTTTTTTTCAATAGAAATGATGTCCTGATCCTCCTTGAAGTAATTGTTCATCCAGGTGTCATAAAGTGCTTTTATAAGCTGTTCTCTATCCATTTTACGATTCCTTTCTAATTGGAGATTCTTTTGATTAGATTGTTCATTAGAGATATATCTATGAAGCTATTATCATCCCAGCATACTAGCAATGTACCATCATCATTGATGTTAACTATGACACCATGACCTTCCATCAAATGAGGTGTGTTACATAGGCTGTATAATATCTTGATACAATCACCAATTTTAAATGTTTCTCTAATACGTTTGATTTGATTAGCAGACATCAGTTACACTCACTTCCTTGATAATCCTTAAAGCGTAATCCCTTGCTTCTCATATGTTCCAATACTTTGTCAATGTTGTCCTGATTTTCACAGCATATGACATAATCAAATATGACCTTTCCATCAACAAGATCAGGCTCAATTGTTGTAAAGCATCGTGTCCCATCTTCAAAGACAAGTTCTTTAGTTGTTTTATGGTCATTCAGTATTGAAAGATTGCCCTGATAGAACAGGACAAATGGTGGATTATGAATCTCATCAACTTTGAATATGAAAGGATAGTTCTCATCAACTACCGTTACAGTATGATATCTGACATCATTGAGCTTTTCAACAACAACATCATTAGCAACCTTTTCTTTTGTTTTTATTGCTTCATAGACATCTTTGAATTGACCTTTATATTTCAATGCAAAGTATATCAATATATTTCTCATTTTACTATGTTCCATTTCTATGTTCCTCGCTTTCTCTAGTATTCTTCTGGAAATAATATTGTAACGTTTTCTACATCTGTTCCCTCATCACTGATGACCCATAACTTAAATGATTTTTCTAAATGTCCTGTGATCTCCAATGTCTGCTTAAAACTTGGAACTTCCTGTGATTCCTTGATCTGGATGATATTGTCCTTTTCAGGATGATTTGAAAAATGAAAGACCTTGAGATAGTCCGCCTTAACATTGTTCTGTCTGTCAAGATTGATGATATCAATGATACATCTTATATATCTGTCTTCTATGGAATCATTGACTCCTCTTGTTACATAATAATGTGCATCTGATTTAAATGGCATTGTTCTTCCTCCTTCTTTAAGATTCAAAATAATAATATGAGTTTGAAATATCAGATTGATACGGTCTGAAATGAATTAAAAATCATGAAAAGTTTCATATAAATTAATGAAATATTAAATGAATATTATATAAATGACAGTGTATTGTTATCAATTAGCAATTGCTCTATTAATATAAGAAGGAGGAGAAGAAATGGAAGAAGCAAAGGCAATACTTGCAGGATTCAAGATCATTGTTGATCTGTATGCACAACTGAAAAAAGCATTGAGAATAGGACGTGGTAAAAAATGAGCAAGGATATACTTGGACTGATTGGTATGGGGATGGCTGTCATGGTTGTATTGACAGTAGAATTATGTGATATCATCAAGAATAGAAGTTCCTGTGAATAGCATCAGGGACGGGCAGGGACGTGTTTTTCTAATGAGTAATCAAATATATATTATTCTTTTGAAAGAGAGGAAATATATATGGCAAAAACAAAAACTGAAACTATGGAATGCAGAACAACGATCGTCAGGTCAGTGGATCAGAGATCAATCTATGAATTTACAAATGAATATGGATTTGATGGAAAGAAGGCATTGGTCATCACGCTATCATCAGAAAGCTATAATACACCAACGTTTTTTGACAGGACAAAATACTTTACATTCATCAATCTTTCAAGGATAGGTTATTCCAAGATAACAATGTATAATCTGTTTACTAAGATAGGTGAAAAACTGAAACCAGCAAGCTATACCAACGATGACATAGCCGAAAGTTTGAAATATCTCAAGAAGCTATTGAATCAAGGTTATGATTCAATTGTCATTGCTATGGGAACTACTATGTCAAAGAACAGAAGGGTGAAGGAATGCAAGAAGCTGCTGTTTGAATTGTTGCTACCATATCATAAGGAAGGCAAGGTCGTAAGGATAGTAGATGATATGGAACTGTATAATCATGATGAAGATCAATGCCTTCATCCCTTATATGCAGGAAATTATATTGGTGGAAGATGGAAGCTCATTCCCTATGATATTGAAACGGTCATGAACAAGCTTGATGAGGAAATGAAACCAAAAGAAATACAGGAAGTCTCACCAACATTGGAAGAATCAGGTGAATGATATGCAATATATTGATACTATTGATGATGCTAATGAGGTATTACAATCAGATGAAAAACTAGGCTTATCGGTAAAAAATGATGTAGAAATATTACTTAATAGCTATCATCTTGAATCACTGGAACATGGAAGATGTACATATGGTGGATGTGTCATGATTTTAGAGTTCGACGAACTGAAAAAGGTAATTGATGATTTTAAGAATCTTGATATTACAATACCAGAATTTGTTGATATATTTGTATGTAGTGATGGGTCAATTTGTATCCATCTGCTTTATATCTATGCAACTGATTATTCCATATCGCTCTATATGAAAGGCGAAAAAAAATAGGTCATATCATGATGATATGACTTCTTTTTTTCTATGAACCATTAAAAAATAATGACCCTACCCGGCACTTAGAATGATATGTCAGAAAAAAATGGCAAAAGTGACAATTCAATACTATTAATATTCATCTTGGAGTTTAGAAAGACGAATATGAAATGAAATTGACTGCCACTTTTGCCATATTTACAATTGGTCATGCTCTAAAGGTTGCATGACCCTCTGGTGAAGATAGTCATTCATATCATTAATAGCATATCTTTCCTGATAGATATCAATGATATCATTTCTACTGATATTTTTGGTTTCTATATATGTAGATGAATCATCAATGATGTTCAAGCTGAACTTATATTCAACTTCTATATGATTTCTATAGATGATGACCTTGTTGACAAATCTATGAATAAATTTTTTACATTCATCAAGGTTTCTGTATTTAATGTAATCTTTGAACTGATCGATCAGTTTTTGAACATCATCTTCTGTAACTGACAATGTCTTCTTGATTTTCTTTTCTTCTTCTTTTTTTAGTGTCTCTAATTGAAATTTCTTGTCTCTTAATTTTTTAAGCTCATCGTTGAATGAACTATCAAAAAGACCTTCTTTTATGGCATTGAAAAGATTGCTGATCTGATTGTCAATCATTGATATATTCTTATCTATTGATTTGATCTTTTCCATCTTCTTTTCATTTTGCTTGGAAAAGTTCCTGTTCATTCCTTTAACAATATAATTGATTGAACGTTCATTGAATATTGTTTTTTCAAGTTCATTAAGGACAAATTCTTCAATGTATTCTTTTCTAATTTCTTTGTTGGTACATCTGTTTCTTCTGTTAGAGCATCGGTAGGAAATATATTCTTTATATTTACCTCTGGATTTTCTTGCATTTCCGCAATAGGAATATAACTGACCGTCATCTCTTGGTGAACATTCACCACAGTATATCAAACCAGAGAGCAGGTAATTATGTTTGGCTGCAGCTCTTCCACCATCATAGCGTTTTGATTTTTTGATTTCCTGCGCCTTAGCAAAAACTTCTTTTGATATGATACCTTCAAAGCAATCTTCTATTCTTATGATATCTTCATCTGATTTTTGTTTATG
>CAMFRJ010000172.1 GCA_945981915.1 uncultured Erysipelotrichaceae bacterium | reverse complement strand
CGGCAGCGTCAGATGTGTATAAGAGACAGGTATAGATAAGTGATATAGACAGCAGTTTAACTGCTGTCTTTTTCAAAGGAGGATCATATATGTGGGGAATGATTGCTACATGGACAATGGCTGTTGAAGGAATAACAGAAGGCTCTCATATTTTAAAGAATCATGGTGATGCTGGTGATGCTATTGAAATAGCCATTAAAGCTGTAGAAGATTTTGAATATTACAAATCAGTAGGATATGGAGGACTTCCTAATGAAGATATGGAAGTAGAATTAGATGCTGCTTATATGGATGGTGATACATTAGATATTGGTGCAGTAGCTGCTATTAAAGATTTTGCAAATCCGATTTCTATTGCAAGAAGATTATCTAAGGAAAAAGTGAATAATGTTCTTGTAGCACAAGGTGCAGAAAAATTTGCTCATCAGGAAGGTTTTGAAAGAAAAAATATGTTAACTGATAGAGCAAAGATTCATTATCGAAACCGTGTCAAAGCAGTCAAAGAACAAGACATCAAACCTTATTCAGGACATGATACGGTTGGGATGGTTTGTTTAGATAGTCATGGAAAAATGACAGCTGCGACTTCCACAAGCGGTTTGTTTATGAAAAGAAAAGGGCGTATTGGTGATTCACCAATTGTTGGATCTGGTTTTTATGTTGATAGTCAAGTCGGTGGTGCGAGTGCAACAGGACTAGGTGAAGATTTGATGAAAGGCTGTATCTCTTATGAGATTGTGAGATTAATGAAAGAAGGTATGCATCCTCAAGACGCTTGTGAAAAAGCGGTCAATGAGTTAGATATCAAACTTAAAGAAAGAAGAGGACAAGCAGGAGATCTTTCAGTTGTTGCAATGAATTATCAAGGTGAATGGGGCGTCGCTACTAATATTGAAGGATTTTCTTTTGCGGTAGTTAAAGAAAATGAAGAACCAACAGTTTATCTTACGAAAAATATGAATGGAAAATGTGTGCATGAAGTGGCTAGCCAAGAATGGTTAGATAACTATATGAAAACAAGAATGGCACCTTTAGTAGAAAAATAAAAATGGAAGATTTATTAATAAAAACAATAGATGAACTATCATCTATAATGATTGATGATATTAAAACGATAGTAAGAATCAATAGTGTAGAAAGTCAGCCTTTACCAGAAGCACCTTTTGGTCAAGGTGTTAAAGAAGCATTAAATCAGACACTAAATATTGCTCAAAGATTAGGTTTTAAAACAACAAATTTAGATAATTATATAGGATATTGTCAATATGGAACAGGTGATGATTATGTTTGTGCGATAGGACATCTTGATGTTGTCGAAGCAGGAAAAGGGTGGAAACATCCACCATTTAGTGGTTATGAAGACAATGGATATATTTATTCTCGAGGAATCCTAGATAATAAAGGACCTATTATCGCCTGTCTATATGCTTTAAAAGCTATTGAGCAATTAAATATTCAAATCAAACATCCGATTCGTATTATTTTTGGTTGTGATGAAGAAAGCGGATTTGAAGATCTCAAATATTATTTATCAAAAGAAAAATCACCTATCATGGGATTTACTCCTGATTGTAAATATCCTGTTGTCTATGGAGAAAGAGGGAGAGCACTTATTGAGATTAGGGAAAGTGATCTAGATAAGTTTTATGAGATGGTCAATACATATTTTATGAATCAAAAAAATAATGGTGAAACTTTAGGATTGGATTATCATAACAAAGAATTTGGAGTTAGTGAAATACGAAATTTTCAGTTGAAACATGAAAATAATCAACATATTTTTTCCTTTGCTTTGAGTTATCCTGCAGGGATGAATATTCAAGAATCAATAGAGAAAATCAAAGAAAAAATAGGAATGGAAGTTGAGTTAATGAGTCATTTTTATCCTGTCCAATTTGAAAAAGACTGTTTTATGGTCAAACAAATGCAAAAAGCATATGAAAAAATAACACATTTAGATGGAACGCCTGTCACAACAACAGGAGGAACATACGCCAAATTAATGCCTCATATTGTTCCTTTTGGTCCAAGTTTTCCTGGACAAAAAGGGATTGGACATTTACCTAATGAATGGATGAAGATAGAAGATATCATAAAGAATGCAAAAATATATGCATTAGCGTTATATTATTTATCAAAAGGAGAAGAATCATATGGAAAGAATAATTGAGATATGTTGTGGTAGTTATTATGATGCTTTACAGGCTTATCGAGGACATGCCAAAAGAATAGAATTAAATAGTGGTTTACATTTAGGTGGATTAACACCATCTTTAGCTTCTTTAAAACTAACCAAGAAAAATACGGATTTGAAAGTGATTTGTATGGTGAGAACAAGAGGAGCTGGATTCCATTATTTATCAGAAGATTTTGAAACGATGAAAGAAGATTGTCGTCTTTTAATGGAAAATGGTGCAGATGGAATTGCTTTTGGTTGTCTTGATGAAAACGCCAATATTGATATTGAACAAACAAAGCAGATGATTGAAATCATTAAAGAATATCATGGAGAAGTGGTTTTTCATAGAGCTTTTGATTGTGTCAGTGACCCTTATCAAAGTATTGAATTATTAATTGAATTAGGTATTGATCGTGTATTAACCAGTGGTTTAAAAGCAAAAGCAATTAACGGAAAAGATTTGATCAAAGAATTACAACAAAAGTATGGCGATCGCATTGAAATATTAGCTGGTTCAGGAATGAATGCTTCCAACGCCAAAGAAATGATGGATGATACAGGAATCTATCAGGTTCATAGTTCTTGTAAAGATTGGATCAATGATCCTACAACAACAGGTAAAAATGTCAGTTATAGCTTTGCTTCTGCTCCTCATGAAAATGATTATGATGTTGTCAGTCAAGAATTAGTAGAAAAATTAGTCAAAAGCATAAGATAAAATATAAGCATTTTATTTTTGATAAATCTTATAATTGTGCTATAGTATTAAAAAAGGAGGTTAATATATTATGAAATATGTATGTAACGTATGTGGATGGATCTACGATGAAGAAGAAGGATATGAAGAAGGAGGAATTGCTCCTGGTACAAAATGGGAAGATGTTCCTGAAGATTTTCAATGTCCATTATGCATGGTAGGAAAAGATGACTTTTCAGCTGAATAAATAAAAGCAAGAATTCTGAAGAAGAGAATTCTTGTTTTTTTATCGATTATTTTCAAACCATTCTAATGCATAATCACATAAATCTTTGATATCTAATAAACGACATGTATATAAACCAACTCTACCTTTTTTTACATGATGATGTTTTTCATAATCTAATCCTAATTTTTCAAAATCACTATCATCATAATCAATATCTTGATATTCTTTCCAAATATTTTCACCATTGATATACATACGAGAACCCGTTTTTTTATATTTAATATTTTTCAGTTGAGTTTCACTCAGATGTAAACAGGTACAATTGTTGTAACCAACACCTAATAGTAAGACCTTAGCATGTTTTGCATACAACTGACCAAGTGGCGAGTTTATTCCCAATCCTGGTGTTAGTGCATGATTATCAGTCATTTCCTTTGCATATTTCCCATATGCTATAAATGACACCTGTGGATGATAGGAACGTAAGGTTGTTGAGAGTGAAAGTAAGTATTCTACAGCTTTTCCCATTGCTCTAACAGGTGTATAACGATCAAAAGGAGGCATATGATCTCTAATACTTTGATACCATGATTCAGGTACAGGAGGATTATTCCACAATGATGGTTCACTGTTATCACCTGTTTGACTAGGCATCACGATTGTTCCATTTTCTCCTATAGTATCTATTAATGCTTGAACAAGCGTTGCTTCTCTTCCAATGATCCATCCTAATTTTGACATAGAACAATGAACAAGTAAGCAATCTCCTTTTTTGATACCCAGTTGTTTGAAATCATAAATCAACATATCTTTGGTACTGTCTCTTATACACATCTCCGAGCCCACGAGACTAAGGCGAATCTC
>CAMFRJ010000171.1 GCA_945981915.1 uncultured Erysipelotrichaceae bacterium | reverse complement strand
TTGTTATTAAGCTTGTAAACATTGTTAACCCTGCATGATAACGCCCCATATAATAATAACTATTTTTTTTAGAATGCACATATTTGTCATTTTCATGATGGAAGCGTTCTAGTTCTTCTTGTTCATTAGAAAAGCTTTTAACAACGCGAATACCAGATAAGTTATCTTCAATTCTTGCATTAATATCTCCAATTCTTTCTTTATTTCTTTTAAATGCTTTTTTCATCTTGATATTATAATACCAAGCAAAAGCAAACATAAAAGGTAAGATTGCAAATAATAATAGTGTTAACTTTATATTAATAAAGGATAGTAAGATAAAAGCTCCAATAAACTTAAAAAATGAAATCACTATATCTTCAGGACCATGATGATACAATTCTGTTAAAGCAAATAGATCATTTGTCAATCTTGACATTAATTGTCCTGTATTATGTTCATCATAGAAACGAAAAGACAATTTCTGATAATGATTAAATAGCTCATTCCGTAAATCTCTTTCCATATAAGTTCCCATCACATGTCCCATATATCCAATAAAATAGTTACATGTGTATTCAACAATGACTAAAAGAAGCATCACTAAGCCTATTATATAAATGAGATAAATATCAGGATCATCTTTTGCAAGTATTGTTCCTGTAATATATCTTGTGAGGATTGGAAAAACCAAAGTGATGCATGAAGCAATCATTGCACAAAACATATCTTTAAAAAACAAGCTTTTATATGGTTTATAATAAGAAAAAAATTTTTTCCAACGACCTTTCATAAATTTTACACCTCCATCATATATTTTACAAAGAATTTATTTTTTGTCACTAATTTTCAAATTGAGAAAGAAAAATCATCACACTATGTTAAGTTTATGTTTCATAAGTTAAGTTTAAGTTAAGTCTATTTACAATAAAAATTAACATTTTTATATTATAAACAGGAGTGTGATTATATGACATTAACTGACATTAATTGGCCTGCTATATTGGCTGGTTTAGGATTATTTTTGTTTGGTATAGACTATATGGGAGATGGTCTAAAAAACTTTTCTGGTGACAAATTAAAAGGTATCATTGATAAATATACTTCCAGTCCTTTAAAAGGAATTCTTGTTGGTGCTGGGGTCACATGCCTGATCCAATCAAGTTCAGGAACGACAGCTTTAACGATTGGTTTGATTCGTTCTGGATTGATGACCTTACAACAAGGTGTGGGCATTATCATGGGAGCCAACATTGGAACAACAATTACTGCATTTATTGTTGGTTTGAAAATATCTCAATATGCCACATACTTTATTATTTTGGGTGCTTTTTTACTGATGTTTTCAAAAAGAAAGCAAACCAAATACTTCGGTCAGATTCTCTTTGGTTTTGGATGTTTATTCTATGGATTAGAATTGATGGGTGACCATTTAAAAATGATATCCCAAATTCCAGAATTTACATCTTTGACACAAACATTAGCTAGCAATCCATTGTTAGCTTTATTAGGTGGAACATTAATGACTTGCGCAATTCAATCATCAAGTGCTGTCATCGCAATTATTCAACAAATGTATGGTATTGGCGCAATTAGTCTTTCAGTCGCACTACCTTTCCTATTTGGTTCAAACATAGGAACTACTATTACAGCAGTCATGGCTTCGTTTGGAGGTAGCAATTCAGCCAAGCGTGCAGCCTTATTCCACGTTCTATTTAATGTTTTAGGTACAGTTTTCTTTATGTTGGTACTGACGCCATTTTATCAATTTATTTTGTATATCAATTCAGTGATATCATTAACACCTGAAATGCAATTAGCTGTTGCCCATGGTATTTTTAATGTCACAACAACTATCTTGTTATATCCATTTATTAATCAGATGGTTTCATTGATTAAGCTCATCTTACCACATGAAGATAGCTCCATTGAAATGGATCTGTCACAGCTGGATGAAAATGTAGTGCATCTATTCCCATCAAATGCATTAGGAATAGCAAAAAATAAAACTCTGGAAATGTGTGATATTTCCATCGATTCATTGAATCATCTAAAATCATATTTTTATACAAAAGATCAAAAACATTTTGATTTTGTTCAAGAAGCAGAAAACGCTATTAATATTCTTGATGAAAAAATAACACAATATTTATTACTTATTTCTCAAGAACAGTTAAATGATCATGATTCTCGTTCCTATTATGCCTCAATGAAGGCAATTAAAGACATCGAAAGAATCTCAGATTTAACTGTACATATTAGTCATTTTTTAAATTCAATCTATGAAAATAGTGAAAATTTTACAGCTGATAGCCAAAAAGACATAGATATTATGATGACAATCACAATTCATATGTTAGAACAGGCAAGAGTTTCATTTGATAAACACGATAGTGAAGCTATTGAATATGTTGATCAAAAAGAAAGCGATTTAGATATCTTTAACAGAAAAGCAAAAAATCATTATTTAATCCGCTTAAGTAGTGGACAAGAAAACGGTGCTTTTATCAATTCATCTTTTGTCGATATTCTTTCTAATTTAGAAAGAATTGGAGACCATTGTCAAAACATTTCTGAAGCATATCTGATTGATGAAGAGTAATCTATAAAAGTGGGAAACCACTTTTTTATTTTTGTGAAAAAAGACATCATTTATTCATTTTGTTATGTTAAGTTTATGTTAAGTTATTCGTGAATTTATTTACTTTTTCTTAACATTTGTTTATATTTTTAATTGGGAGTGTGATATTTATGACATTAGCAGACATTAACTGGCCTTTGATATTAGCTGGTTTAGGTTTGTTCTTATTTGGTATTGATTATATGGGAGATGGACTAAAAAATTATGCAGGTGACAAATTAAAAGATGTCATTGATAAATATACGTCTAATCCATTTAAAGGTATTGTCATTGGTGCTTTCGTAACTTGCCTGATTCAATCAAGTTCAGGAACCACAGCTTTGACAATTGGTTTAATTCGTTCAGGATTAATGAATTTAAATCAAGCAATTGGTATAATTATGGGCGCTAATATTGGAACAGTTATTACTTCTGTTCTTGTTGGTTTAAAAATCTCTAAATATGCTGTTTATTTTATTATCATTGGTGCTTTTCTAGCAATGTTTTCTAAAAATAAGAAAACAAAATATTTATCACAAATCATTTTTGGATTTGGCTGTCTGTTCTACGGATTAGATTTGATGGGAAATAATTTAGCAATGATTGCTGATGTTCCAGAATTTACACAAATTACTGAATTTTTAACAAGAAGTCCATGGTTAGGACTACTAGGAGGAACAGTTTTAACTTGTGCCATTCAATCTTCAGCAGCGACAATTGCTATTATTCAACAGATGTACGGTGCTGGTGCTATTGGACTAGGAATTGCTTTACCATTTTTATTTGGTTCGAACATTGGGACAACAATTACAGCTATCTTAGCATCTATAGGTGGCTCTATTCCATCTAAACGTGCTGCATTTTTCCATGTTATGTTCAACGTTGTTGGTTCATTATTATTTATGTTTGTCTTAAATCCTTTTACTACATTGATTGAATATATTAATTCTATAAGTACAATTACACCAGAATTACAATTAGCCATTGCACATGGTATTTTCAATATTGTCACGACAATTTTATTCTTTCCATTTGTTTCTAAAATTGTCATACTTATTAAAAAAATCATTCCAAATCATAGTAGGGAATTACAAATGGATTTATCCGAATTAGATCCTCACGTTGTTCAGTTATTCCCTTCTCATGCATTAGCAATTGCTAAAAATAAAATTCTTGAAATGGGTAATTTAGCTATTGCTGCTATTGAAAATGTCAAAGTTTATTTCTTAGATAAAAGTTCAACATCAAAAGAAACTATTGAAGAATTAGAAAATGCGATCAATTTATTAGATAAAAAAATTACAGATTATCTTTTATTGATATCTCATGAGCAATTAAATGATCATGATTCAAAAGATTATTTTGCAAATATGAAAT
>CAMFRJ010000170.1 GCA_945981915.1 uncultured Erysipelotrichaceae bacterium | reverse complement strand
TAAATTGACTCCCTTATTTAATCATGATATTATAACTTAAAATCATAGAAAGAGAGGATTAACCATGATAATTCATATGACTATATTCAAATAAAGTTAGATGAATTGTGCGGTTATCTCAATGATTATAGACCGTGTGGTCTATTTTTTATTAAGGAGGACAGATCATGAAGATAGGGGTAATTGGTCTTGGAACTGTTGGTTACGGTGTTGTAGAAATCTTAACTAACGAAAAAGAACGTTTAGAAAAAGAAATCAAACAAGAAATCGTTGTCAAATATGGATGTGGTTTAGAAGAAGTTGATTTACCACAAGGAATTATTTATACAAAAGATTACCATGATGTCATCAATGATGAAGAAGTTGATGTTGTTGTTGAATTAATTGGTGGAACAACTATTGCAAAAAATATTATTTTAGAAGCAATTGCACATAAAAAACATGTCGTGACTGCTAATAAAGCTTTATTGGCACATTATGGAAAAGAAATATTTCAAGCAGCTAAAACAAATGATGTACATATTTTTTATGAAGCTTCTGTAGGTGGAGGTATTCCTGTATTAGTCAGCCAAAAAGAAAGTTTGATTGCGAATAATACAAAAGAAATTGTTGGTATCTTAAATGGAACAACAAACTTTATTTTAACATTAATGGAAAATGAAAATCTTGATTTTGAAGAAGCTTTAAGTATTGCTGATGGTTTAGGATATGTAGAAGCCAATCCAGCATTAGATTTAGATGGTATTGATGCTGCACATAAGATTTGTATTTTAGCACAAAACGGTTTTAAGAAATTTATTGATTTTGATCAAATTCAAGCTTCTGGTATTAGAAATGTCAGTAAAACAGATATGGACTACGCTAAAAAGCTTGGTTATCGTTTTAAAATGATTGCACAGGCAAAGCCTGTCAAAGATGGATTAGGTATTGATGTTGCTGCAACACTCGTTAACCTTAATGAACTCATTGCTAGTGTTATGGATTCTTATAATGTTGTTGAAATTGATAATGATTATGTCAACAATATTATTTATTACGGTAGAGGAGCAGGACGTTATGTGACTGCTTCTGCCGTTGTTTCAGATATCATGAAAACAACGCAAAGTGAAAAATGGTCACATGATTATGAAAATTGCCCACATGTTTATCCAATTACTTTATCAAAATATTACATAAGAACAAATAAACCTATTGATATACCATATGAAACATACTATTCAGAAAAAGATGATCATATCTATATTAGTGAAGAAATTGAATTCAATGAATTAAAAGAAAAAATAACAAATGATAAAGCTGTCATTTTTAAAGTAAGAGATTAATGAGGGGGAAAGAAAAATGAAAAAGTTTAAAATCGCTATTGTTGGTGCAACAGGAGCAGTCGGACGTGAAATGTTAAGATGTGTCTTCCAATTCAATTTTCCATTTGAAAGCATCAAACTTTTAGCTTCGCCAAGAAGTGCAGGAAAAGAAGTAGAATATGAAGGGCATACATTCATTGTTGAAGAACTTACAGAAAACAGTTTTGAAGATGTAGAAGTTGCTTTTTGGTCAGCAGGTGGAAGCATTTCCGCAAAATATATGCCATATGCTGTACAAGCTGGTTGTGTTAATATTGATAATACGTCTCATTTTAGAATGGATCCAAATGTACCTTTAGTTGTCCCTGAAGTCAATGGATACGCTTTAAAAGATCATCAAGGGATCATTTCTTGTCCAAACTGTACAACAATTATGATGTGTAGTGCTTTAAATAGACTTAATGAAGAATTTGATATTGAAAGAATTGTTGTTTCTACTTATCAAGCAGTATCAGGTGCGGGTGTTGCTGGTATGGAAGAATTATATCGTCAAAGTCAAGAAGTTTTGGATGGTAAAGAACCTGTAGCAAAAACTTTACCTTGTGGAAGTGATAAAAAACATTTCCCAATTGCTTTTAACTGTATTCCTCAAGTTGATAAATTTGATTTATCAAATGGATATAGTAAAGAAGAAATGAAAATGGTCAATGAAACAAAGAAAATCTTCAACAAAGATATTGAAGTCAATGCGACATGTGTGCGTGTTCCTGTTTTACGTGGTCATAGTGAATCAATTTATATTGAAACTAAAAAACCTATCGATATGGATAAAGTATTTGATCTATTAGCCAATAGTACTGGTATCGATTTATGTGATGATCTTGCTAATCAAGTTTACCCAATGCCAACAAGCTTTATTGGGGATGAATTAACACATGTTGGTCGTGTTAGAAAAGATCTTTATAAAGATAATGCTTTAAGCTTATGGATTACTGGTGACCAATTAATGAAAGGTGCTGCTTATAATTCTGTAGATATCGGTTTAAAAATGATTGAAATTGGATTACTTAAATAAGTATACAAAAAAGAGCTTTCGCTCTTTTTTTATGCTTTATTTGGGAAAATCACAATCAATAACATTTTAAAACTTTCTTTTGCATATAATGCATGAGGTATTTTCGCAGGCATAATCAAAGATTCCCCTGCTTTCACTTCATATTTTTGTCCACCAACTGTGAAAACTCCAACTCCTTCTAAAACATTGACCATCGCATCTCCTGATGAATCATGTTCTCCTATTTCTTCGCCTTTATCAAAAGCAAATAATGTCATCGATAAAGCATCATTTTGCACCAAGGTTTTTGAAACAACCTCCCCTTTTCTTACTTCAACTTCACCTGCAAGATTTGTGACTTTTTCAATAGGAAAATTCTTGATATAATTTTTCATTCATTGTCTCCTTTACATTCTCTAAAATAATTATACACAAAAATAGCATTATATAGAAATGAATATAAAAAAATATGATTTATCAGATAAATCATATTTTGCCAATTAAAATTCTTTCTTTAAGATCGTCATTCCTAATGGATAAGGTCCAGTATGAACGGCAATCGTTGCCCCAATTTGGAATCTACGAATATCCTGATGAAAATCTGGATATTCTTTTAATATTTCATTTCTTAATTTATCAATCACTGGTCCAGCTTCTTCTTGATCATAACCATATCCTACAGAAAACAAATAATCATCTGGATTCAATTCATTTTCTTTAAAATAAGAAATCAAATTAGATATTGCTTTAGAAATTGCTTTCTTTCTTCCTCTCGCTATACCCCCATTAAACAATTCTCCATCTTGTAAAGTAATAATTGGTTTGATTCCTAATTTTCCTGCTGCTAATCCTGATAATTTTCCAACACGACCACCATGAACCAAATAATCCATTGTATCAAGTGTAAAGAAAATACGTCCTGTTTCTTTTATTTGATTGATTGTATCAATAGTTTTTTCAAAAGAGTAATCATGTTCTTTCATTTTTACAATTTCTTCTACTAAAAGACCTTGTAATCCAGTAATTAACATTGTATCAATGACTGCAACACGAATATTAGGATACTCTTCTTCTAGGATTTGTTTTGCTGCAATAGCCGAATTATATGATCCTGATAATTTAGCAGTAATCGTTAAACAAATAATATCTTTTCCTTCTTTTGCAATTGTTTCAAAAACATCTAAATAATCTTGTAAAGAGGGCATAGATGTCTTAGGAAAAATAGTTGGATTATCAATTAAATATTGATAAAAATCTCTAACACCTAATTCAATGATTTCTTTTTTATGATTTTCTCCTCCATCAGGACTTACATAAAAAGGTACAACATGAACTCCTAATTCATTTGATCTATCTAATCCTAGGTCTAATGACCCATCACTTACGATTTCGTACATAAATTGCCTCCTTGTCTTTAAGCAAGGTGAGTATAACACATTTTGTTTGAATGTCAAACTATTTTTTAAAAAATAATGAACAGCTTAACTGTTCATTATTGGTAAAACAATCTTGAAAGTCGTTCCTACATTTAATTCACTTTTTAAATCAATATGTCCTTGATAATATTGGACAATATGTTTGCTGTCTCTTATACACATCTGACGCTGCCGACGATATGCAGTGTG
>CAMFRJ010000169.1 GCA_945981915.1 uncultured Erysipelotrichaceae bacterium | reverse complement strand
GTTGTTTAACAGGAATTATGTTTGGAAAGCCAATTGGCTGTACAGTTAATCCATCTGTTCAATCTAATGATATTGAAAAAGCCGATGTGAAAAAGAAAGTGCTTGTCATTGGTGGTGGACCAGCAGGTATGGAAGCAGCCTATGTTGCTTCTAAGCGTGGTCATGATGTTGTTTTATGTGAAAAAGAAGCAGAACTAGGTGGGCAACTACGCATAGCTGCGGTACCTATTGGTAAACAAGAACTCTGTAAGGTTGTTAAATTTATGACAAGACGATTAGCTCATGAAGGTGTTGAAGTTCGTTTAAATACTGAAGTGACATCGCAAATGTTAGATAGTGAATTTAAAGATTATGAAGTCATTTGTTCAATGGGAGCAAAACCAAAAGAAATTGAAGCTTTTAAAGTCTTTAAACAGACCATGACTGCCGACGATATTTTATCAGGGAAGAAATTTCCAGGTAGAAAGATTGTCATCATTGGTGGTGGTTCAGTTGGTTGTGAAACAGCAGATTATCTAGCACCGCTGATTAATGATTTATTCCCAGCTAATAGAGACGTGACAGTTATTGAAATGACAGCATCTTTAATGACAGGAGAAGGTGGACCTGCAAAAAGTGCTTTAACACAAAGGCTTATGAGAAAAGGTGTTCATTTGGAATTAAAAGCAACAGTGAAAGCTGTTGATGAAAATACAATTACATATGAAAAAAACGGACAAGACTATGTGATTGATGATGCTGATACATTAGTTTTTGCAGTCGGGTATGATTCTGTAAAAATCAATGATGATCGTATTCATGTTATTGGAGATAGTCACAAAGTTGGTAATTTGAAAGAGGCGATTACAGGCGCTTATGAATTTGCAAAGAAATTATAGAAATGGAGAATAATATATGACAAAGAAATTACTAGAACCTATTCAAGTGGGGAAAATGACATTAAAAAATCGTATTATGTTTCCTCCTCTTACAACAGGCTATGAAGAAAGAGATGGGTCAATTGGGACAAGAAGCTTAGGATTTTATGAACGTCTAGCAAAAGGTGGTGTATCATATATTGTCATTGGTGATGTTGCACCAGTGAGAACAGCTTCACCTACACCAAAATTATATGATGATTCACAAATTCCAGCATTTCAGAAGTTAGCTGATACTCTACACAAATATGATTGTAAGGTTGCTTTACAATTATTCCATCCTGAATATGATGTACCTGGTGTAGGAAGAATGATCATGCAAGCTGGTATGGCTCGTCAAGCTGCTGCAAAAGCAAAAGAAGCAGGAAATGAAGAAGAATTTCAAAAACAAAGTGCATTAGCACAACAAATCACAAAAGATGCATATGCAAAATTACATCATGACATGCAACACTTTGTTTCTGAAGCAACTGTTGAACAATTAATCCAAATTAAAGATAGTATTGCTGCTTGTGCTAAAAAAGCACAGCAAGCAGGCATTGATGCTATCGAAATTCATGGAGATAGATTGGTTGGTTCATTATGTTCAAAAATTTTAAATCATCGTGAAGATGAATATGGTGGATCATTTGATAATCGTATTCGTTATGCTTTAGAAATTGTCCAAGCAATTCAAGAAGCTGCTCCTGCATTAACAATTGAATATAAATTACCAGTCATCACAAGAAATAGTGATGGATCACTAAGAGGAAAAGGTGGTCTTGAAGAAGATGAAGTTGTAGAATTTGCTAAACGTTTACAAAAAGCTGGCGTTGATATGATTCAAGTGGCACAGGCTAACCACACAGGTAATATGGGAGATACGATTCCTCCAATGGGTGATGTTCCTTATAATTGGACCTTACCAGTTGCTAAAAAAGTGAAGGCAGTGGTCAATATTCCAGTTGCGACTGTAGGACGTGTGGTGAGTGTTGAAGCTGGTGAAAAGATCTTACAAGATGGTGATGCAGATATTATTGGTTATGGACGTTCATTATTAACTGATCCTGATATTGCCAATAAAGTTGCTAGAGGAGAATGTATTAGAGAATGTTTGAACTGTAATAAAGGCTGTGTTGATGCTATTCAAAATCGTCGATATATCTCTTGTGTCTTAAATGCTGAAAATGGTGATGAAACAACAATTTTCATTAAACCAGCTGATACTAAGAAAAAAGTGGCAGTTGTAGGAGCAGGAATTGCTGGGTTAGAAGCTGCCAGAGTGGCTGCCATTCGTGGTCATGATGTAACAGTTTTTGAAAAATCTAATCAAATGGGTGGACAAATTCATATTGCTTCAAAACCACCAAGAAAAAATGAAATTTTACGTTCTGTAAAATACTATGAAAAAATCTTACCTGCATTGAATGTTGATGTACAATTCAATACAGAAGCAACTCAAGATGTCTTAAATTCTTTTGATGATGTTATTGTTGCAATTGGGGCACATAATATGGATTTACCAATGGAACATGAAAATAGCCATATCGTATCATCATGGGATGTTTTAAATGGATTAGAAGTCACAGGTGAATGTGTTGTTTTAGGTGGGGGTCTTGTTGGTACTGAAACTGCTGAATATCTTGCTAGTAAGGGATTAAAAGTTTCTATTATTGAAATGCTTGATAAAATTGCTCAAGGTGAATCGACAACAGTTTTACCATTAGTTATGAAAGATTTTGCCATTCATGGTGTCACACAATATGTCAATACCAGAGTGAATACAATTAAAGATAATACAATCTACGCAATCAACACAACTGATCAAAGTGAAGTCATAATTCAAGCAGACACGATTGTGAATGCTTTAGGATCAAAGAAAAATATCTTTGATGAAACTGGCATCAATGTTCCTTTACATTATGTAGGAGATTGTTCTGGTGAAAGAACTGCAGATATTGCTTCTGCAATTAGAACTGCTTATCATGTTGCTAATGAATTATAAGATATCAATTTCTATATAAACTAAACCCCAAAAGTTATTGCTTTTGGGGTTTGTTATATACAGGTATATTCTTTATTTCTTTTTCACTTATATCATGATCAATTAAAGAAAGAAGTTTTGATGATTTCTTTTCTAAATCAAGAGCAGGATGATTATATTTTGTCAGATTTGTCACCAATTGATAAGAACATGTTTTTTTTATACTATTTAGATATTTTTGACCTTTTTCACTCATTTTTAAAATTCTTAAATAATCAATGTTTAAAGCCTCTTTAATTTCTTGTTTAGTATTGTTCATTAAGATATGCACTAACATTCTTTGAATTCTTGTTTTGGTATATCTTTTACTTGTAAGACTCTGTACAAATTGTTGATAGTTATCACAATATCTGATGTTCTTTTTTAATAGATTTTCAATTCCTTCTTCTACTAAATGATATTTTTTTAAAGTTTCAGCATTTTGTATTGTTAAGATATATTTCAAATAGGGAAAAAATTGTTCTTGGTCATAAAGTTGTTGATAATATGACATATCAAATAAATAATTTTGAACATCTAGTCTGTTTTTTAATGCAAGACGTAAAGCTGTTGCAGAAGATATTTTTTGTAAATTTTCATCATGATAATCATTACTTCTTTGAATACAATGCATTTGAATTGGATAATGATGATAGATCACTTCCTTGACATATCCCAGTCCTAACAAATCATTGGGTGTTGTAATGCTTTTGTTTAACAGTTTTGACAAAGCCCGATTACATGCATCAGGATAGCGATATCCTTTTTTCATAGCTTCTTTGACATAATCATTATAGTCTTGAGGATGTTCTTGAATAGTATGGGCAATTTCTATAAATTCATTGATATTTCCACTTTCACTACCAAAAACAATATCAGTCACACCAATAGCGTGAAGAAGATCAATAGCACCATGACAAAAATAATCAGCACTTTGCATCACATAAATAAAAGGAAGTTCTAATACGATATCAACACCATATTGAATAGCCAATTCACTACGTTTGAATTTATCAATAATAGCGACTTCTCCACGTTGTACAAAGTTTCCTGACATCACTGCAATGGTTAAATCAGGTTGTACCAATTCTTTTGCTTTTTGTAAATGATAAAGATGTCCAGTATGAAAAGGATTATATTCAACGATCACACCTAAT
>CAMFRJ010000168.1 GCA_945981915.1 uncultured Erysipelotrichaceae bacterium | reverse complement strand
TCTCGTGGGCTCCGGAGATGTGTATAAGAGACAGATTATAATATATGTGTAAAAAAAGCCTAAAAAAGAAAGGTGGAAATAAAAATGGCTGGTGTAGTAGTAGTCGGAAGTATGTGGGGAGATGAAGGGAAAGGTAAAGTTACTGATTACCTTGCTCAACAAGCAGATGTTGTATGTCGTTATGCTGGAGGGAATAATGCAGGTCATACAATTGTTTATGATGGAAAGAAATTTGCATTGAAATTGATTCCATCAGGTATTTTTTCAGGACATGAAGTGATCATGGGAAATGGAATGGTTGTCAATCCAAAAGCATTTTTAGAAGAAGTCAAATATTTAAATGAAGCTGGTATTGATACAAGCAAGATTAAGATTTCTGATAGATGTCATGTGATCTTACCATATCATTTAGAAATTGATGCTTTACAAGAAGCAAGAAAAGGTGCTAACAGCATTGGGACAACAAAACGTGGTATTGGTCCTACTTATACTGATAAATATAGTCGTATTGGTATTCGTATGGGTGAATTTGTTGATGAAGAATTGTTCTTAGAAAGATTAAAAGAAACTTTCCCAATGAAAGTGATGGAATATCCAGAATTAAAAGATATGTTTACTGTAGAAGGAATCTTTGAAGAATATAAAGAATATGCAAAAATTATCAAACCATTAGTATGTGATACTGGTTTATTATTAGATCAATATATGCAAGACAACAAAAAGGTGTTGTTTGAAGGTGCTCAAGGGGCAATGCTTGATATTGATTATGGAACTTATCCATTTGTAACAAGTTCTCATCCGGGTGCTAATGGAGTATGTGAAGGAGCAGGTATTGGACCTTTATATATTAAAGAAGCGATTGGTATTATTAAAGCATATACAACACGTGTTGGAGCTGGACCTTTCCCAACTGAATTATTTGATGAAACAGGGGAATTGATCAGACAAAGAGGACATGAATATGGAACAGTGACACAACGTGCGAGAAGAACAGGATGGTTTGATGCAGTTGTTGTTAATCAATCAAGAAGAATGTCTTCATTAACTGGTATTTCTTTAATGTTGTTGGATGTCTTAAGTGGTTTTGATACAATTAAGATTTGTAAAGCTTACAAATTAGATGGTAAAGAAATCTATGGTTTACCTGCAACTGTTAAAGATATTGAAAGATGTGAACCCGTTTATGAAGAAATGCCTGGATGGAAAGAAGATATTACACATGTGAAATCTTTTGAAGAACTTCCAGTGAATTGTCAAAACTATATTAGAAAGATTGAAGAATTAGTTCATTGTCCAGTTGTGATGTTTAGTGTGGGACCTGATAGAGAACAAACAGTTGTTTTAAAAGAAGTTGAATTTAATTAAAGGAGGAGACTTTGTGAAAAGAGAATTAGTCATTGTCATGGATTTTGGTGGGCAATATAATCAATTGATTGCTCGTCGTGTTCGTGAATGTAATGTCTATTGTGAGATCTATTCTTATAAAATTGATATTGAAAAGATCAAAGCAATGAATCCTAAAGGAATCATTTTAACTGGTGGTCCTAATAGTTGTTATTTAGAAGATTCACCAACTTATTCTAAAGAATTGTTTGAGTTAGGTATTCCAGTTTTAGGATTATGTTATGGTGCACAATTAATGCAACATGTTTTAGGTGGTAAAGTTGAAAGAGCAAATGTAAGAGAATATGGAAAATCGCATTTAACAGTTGATAACAATTCAGTGTTATTTTCTAATGTGAAAAAAGAAAGCATTTGTTGGATGTCTCATTTTGACTATATTTCAAAAACTGCACCAGGATTTGAAGTTGTCGCAACAACTCCTGATTGTCCAGTTGCTGCTTGTGAAAACACAGAAAAGAATTTATATGCCATCCAATTCCATCCAGAAGTTTTACATACTGAAGAAGGAACAAAGATGTTATCGAACTTTGTGTTAAATGTTTGTCAATGCAGCCAAGATTGGAAGATGGATTCATTTGTCGAAGAACAAATTAAAGCAATTAGAGAAAAAGTGAAAGATGGTAAAGTGTTATTAGCTTTATCTGGTGGTGTTGATTCTTCTGTTGCTGCTGTTTTATTATCAAAAGCAATTGGAAATCAATTAACTTGTGTCTTTGTTGATCATGGGTTACTTCGTAAAAATGAAGGTGATGAAGTTGAAGAAGTTTTTGGACCAAATGGAAACTATGAATTAAACTTCATCAGAGTTAATGCTCAAGATAGATATTATGCAAAATTAAAAGGTGTCACAGAACCTGAACAAAAACGTAAGATCATTGGTGAAGAATTCATCAGAGTCTTTGAAGAAGAAGCAAAGAAAATTGGTGCTGTTGATTTCTTAGTTCAAGGAACAATCTATCCAGATGTTGTAGAAAGTGGATTAGGTGGAGAATCAGCAGTTATTAAATCACATCATAATGTGGGTGGTTTACCAGATTATGTAGACTTTAAAGAAATCATCGAACCACTTCGTGATTTATTTAAAGATGAAGTGAGAAAAGTCGGATTAGAATTAGGATTACCTGATTATCTAGTCTTTAGACAACCATTCCCAGGACCAGGACTTGGTATTCGTATCATTGGTGAAGTGACTGCAGAAAAAGTCAAAATTGTACAAGATGCAGACGCTATCTATAGAGAAGAAATTGCCAAAGCTGGTTTAGATAAAACAATTGGACAATACTTTGCAGCACTTACAAACATGAGATCTGTAGGTGTTATGGGAGATGAAAGAACATATGATTATGCGATTGCTTTACGTGCAGTCAACACAGTTGATTTCATGACAGCAGAAGCAGCACAAATCCCATATGATGTCTTAAACAAAGTGATGTCAAGAATCATTAATGAAGTTCGTGGTGTAAACAGAGTCATGTATGATATTACATCAAAACCACCAGGTACAATTGAGTTTGAATAGTATAACCCAAATGATTAAAAAATAGGAAAAGAGGGACATCATGAAAATAGATTTGCACTGTCATACTAAGAAAGCTAAAAAAGGTGATCCCGATACAAGGGAAGTTGATGCAAAAACTTTTAGAGAATCTGTTTTAAGTGCAGGAGTAAAAATAGTAGCTATAACAAATCATAACGTTTTTGATATTGAACAATATCATTCATTTGTTTCAATTGCTAGTGACGATTTTCAGGTTTGGCCAGGTATCGAATTAGACGTACAAGGTGAAATTCAAAATGGTCATGTTATTATCGTGAATAATCCAAAAACAGTAGAAGTTTTTGATGAAAAAGTAAAAGGATTGATTGGTGATAAAACTCCTGATGAAGTATTAATTAGTATTGATGAGTTAATTTCTTTTTTTAGTGAATTAGATGCAATTGTATTACCTCATTATTATAAACCTAAGTCATTAGATGAAAATTCTATAGAGAAAATTAAAGAGTCGATTATTGAGGATTATAGATTCTTCTATGAGCCAAGCAGCTATAGAACAATGGGTATTTTAATTAATCATAAACAATCTTCTTTAATGGGATCTGATGTAAAAGATTGGAAAAAATACGATCAAAATATTTTTTCAGAATTAAAACTGGATGTTGATACTTTTGATCAGTTTATATTATTAGCGAAAAAAGATACTGTTTTAGTTGATACATTGCTACACAAGAAAAAACAAACGATGATTGATATTGGGTATAAAGGAACTGGAAAGAACAAAAAAGATTCTGTTGAGGAATACGCACCAATATATGATGATATAAATGTTATTTTTGGAACTAAAGGAACTGGAAAAAGTAATGTGTTAGAGCAAGTTAAAAAGTACTATATGTCTAAAAACATTGATTTTAGTTATTATACTCCAAATAATACAGATGATGAGATTAATTCAAAACTAAAAGTATTTGATTCTGAGAGATTATTAGAAAAGCATTCACTAAATAATTTTGCCAGCGAATTTGAAAAGATTTCCAACTGGACAGAAGCGTCTATTACTCAGTTAAAAGATTTCATTGATTATTCTAAGTGTACTAAAATCAGTAAGAATAAAGAAAAACTAAAAATTTTAAATACTAATGTTTCTGTCTCTTATACACATCTCCGAGCCCACGAGACTAAGGCGAATC
>CAMFRJ010000167.1 GCA_945981915.1 uncultured Erysipelotrichaceae bacterium | reverse complement strand
TTTGTATCAGCTCTAGATAATTTTTCTTCTTCCATATTTTTTACCTCAATATAAATGCTACTATTTACATAAAATAGTAGCATTTATAATTGTTTTCCTTTTTCAATTTGTTTAGTGATAGCCCATTTGATTTTGTTGACGAAGCTTTCTTTTTGAATTTTTCCTTGTCCGATTTGAGCTAATACTTCTTCCCATTTTCCTGTTGTTTCAGGATTAGTATATGCAATCTTTAATTGATCTAAATAGTGAATAAGTAGCTTTCCTCTTTCTGTTGGGAAAAACTGTCCTGTTTTCTTATTCTTAGTGACATAACCTTTGTCCTGAATTAAATCAATCATCCCATCACGAGTTGCAGACGTCCCTAAATTGTATTTAGGTAACAATTTCTTCAATAAAATTTGTTCAGTAATTCGTGTCGGTGGCTTTGTCATTTCCTCTAAGAGTTTGCATTCAACAGTGATAGTTTGCCCTTCCTGGTAATTGGGTAACTCTTTATCTTCTTTTTTTACGGCTAAATAGTTTCGCCATCCTTTATCCTTAGTTACAGCTCCAGCCGCTTTAAATTCGAGTCCATGATTATCGAGAATAACACTGGTTGATTGATAGCGATAGTCAGGGGTAAACATCAGTAAGGTTCTGAAAACTACCTTTTGATAAATGAGTTTTTCATCATCACTTAGCTCATTTAAATCAGGAATATTTTCGGTTGGAATAATAGCATAGTGTTCTAGAACTTTCTTATCATTCACATAATTTTTTCTTGGTGAGCGATTAGGTGTTTCTAATTGCTTATTGATTGTTTTTTGATAATCTTCAATATGCTCAACAAGATAAGCAAATTCATTGCTTGTAATTAAGGTTGAATCAGTACGTGGATAGGAAAGATAACCTTTTTGATAAAGGCTTTGGACCAATTCTTTCGTTTTAGTGGCATCAAAATGATATAGCTTACTCATTTCTGATTGAAAATTAGTTAAATTATAAAGATTAGGTGCTTCTTGCACTTTTTCTTCACTCGTAACCGTTTTGACAACTGCTATATTAGCTAACTGTTGTAGCATCTGTTCTGCTTCAGCTTTTGATTGATATTTAATATCGTTGCTAAATATAACTTTGGCTTCAGGATCAATCAGTTTTAGCTGCCAATAAGGACTCGGTTTAAAATTTTCAATGGCTTCATCATTTCTAACAATTAGACTAACAATAGGTGTTTGAACTCGTCCAACAGACATAGAATGGTCTTTCTTGTCTAAATACCCTTCTTCTTTCATTTTAATGGTTACAAAAGGACTTAGATTAAAACCAACCAACCAATCCGCATCTCCTCTTGCATCTGCTTCATGAAAGTAGTTGACTGAATCCTTTGGATTTTTAAGACTTGAGAAGGCTTGTTCTAAACCTTTCTTTGTTAAAGAGTTTGCCCATAAGCGATATTTAATCTTTCTTAGTGCTCCTGGAATTAACTCTAAAATACGATAAGCAATAGCTTCTCCTTCACGGTCAGGATCGGTACCAATAATAATGGCATCTACTTCTTTAACCGCTTGTTTAATAGCTCTAAACCGTTTAATAGTATCTTTTTTAGGCTCATAAGCAAATCCATCTGGTAAAGCTGGAAGATTAGCCATCTCCCAATTTTCAAAATTAGTATATGGATTTATTCGTTCAACTAAATGACCAACAGCAGGTGCAACAATTACTTCAGCATTCAATACAGATGATTGAACACGCCAAACACCTTTATCGTTTTTAGGGTTCCCTAAAGCGTTAGCATACTTTTTAGCCTGGTCAGGCTTTTCTGCTAAAATTAAGTATTTCATCCATTTTTCACTTCCCTTCACAATAACAAAAGCTACACCGTTTAACGATGTAGCTTATTTTTTATCTGATAAGTTTAATAGTAACTGTTCAAGTTTGGTAACCAAAGGATCTTCAGGATGTTCCTTTAGATAATGTAGTAATTCATCTTCTGAAATTCCCAGTGTTTTAAAGAATGGACTTTGTTTTGACATAGCCATATAAACCTCCTGGAACTATTATACTTTATTACAGGCTAAACTTCACCATAATACTCACCATCTTCTTCATCTTCTGGTGGGAGTTCAAAGATTTCACCAGTCTCAAAATCCACTGCTTTGATTTCACTTTCTTGTGTCTGAGATTGGCTTTCTACGCTCATTTCAGACAATTGAATGGGTACTTGTTCATAAACAGGCTCTTCTGTGGCTTGCGTGTTTACTTCATCAGCTTGTGCTACTTCAACTTCAGTTAGTTTTGAAGTATCAATATCATTATCTTTAACAAACTGATCATAACCTTTCATATCTGGATACCAGATATTTTTAGGGTCAATTTTTCCATCACGTGCATTATTAAAAAGTTCTGGATCTTCAACCATGAAACGAATGTAGTTATACCATTTCCCATCATTCGGATTGTCAGATAATTCATCTTTCATAGGGTGGTCTGTTACCATAGCCTTTTTATCTCGGAAAACATTTTGTTTTGAGATAAATACTAATGCTTCATCAACACCTATACGTGCAATTTCATCAGGTGTCATCAAGTCACGCTGATGAGCTTGTGTACTTGTAGATCCTGATACACGTTGACCACGTTGTTCAGAATAGCTTTTTTGTGTAATGGTTTGTTTACCAGCACGCATTGAGAAGTAACGCATAGTATCTTCGTCATTAGTCCCTAAGAATAGCAAGGTTGCACAGTTATTAACCATTGATTTTCGTGCTTTATCGCCATAAATCGTATCAAGCTGACTAATGGCTTGAATGATGATTTTAACAGACATTTCACGACTACGAATAGATGCTAAAACTTCATTGAAATGAGGGATTTTACCAATGTTAGCAAATTCATCAAAAATAAATTGGACGTGCACCAAATCGTCAGCTGTATAACCATCTTTCTGCCCCTGAATAATAGCATCTGCATTATGGGTTAGCTGGTCAAACATGACTGTAAACAAAGTGGAAGCTAAGAAACTAAACGCTTTGTTAGTTTCTGAAATGGCAACAAAAACGGCTGTTTTTTCAGTGTTCCAAGTATCCATCTCCATAGTGTCAGCCATAATCAAATTAGTGACAGCTTGGTGATCGAAGATAGAATATTGTGTAGCAACAATCGCAAGAACACTGGTTCTTGTTTCAGCTTCAAAGTTACTGTTAAATAGGTCCCATTGTCGACAAGCATAATTTCCAGGCATGGCTTTTTCAAGATTTGCAAACATCTTTTCAACTGGACTTGGTTCTTTTTCATTTGGACGTTTCATGTTACGAAGTAATTCAGAGACCATTGATAGGTTAGGGGTGTAATTTTGAACCTGACTATCAAAATAGAGATAACCAATCAATGCACGATTAAGAAGAAGTTTTGCTTGATTCCAGAAATCTTCACCTTCACGATCACCTTTTTTACTTCCTTCAACGATTGCCTCTGTGATACGGTCAATATCTAGTTCTGATTTCATGTAGTGAAAAGGATTGAACATATCTGATTTAGTGAGGTTAACTAAATCAAATACTTTAACCTGGTAACCATGTTCCTCAAGCATCTTACCAGTTTCACGAACTAAAAGTCCTTTGGGGTCGGTAACAATAAAGCTTGAATTCATTTGCATTAAATTTGGTTTAACATAAGTAAATGTTTTACCATCACCAGGAAGCCCAACAACAAGAACATTTTTATTCAATTGCCATTGAAACGGAAGATTCTTATTAAACAATCCCATTTGGGCATTCTTTGTGAAAATCATATTGTTTGTTGGCTCTGGATCTTTAAAGCCAGCAATCTCTTGAGCAAACGCAAACTTTGCTGAACCTGCTTCTTCACCATGACGAAGAGTTTCATCAGGTTTTATTTTTAAATAAAACATCATCCCAATAAAGAAACCAACCATTGCAGCTAAAATAGCAAATGGACTGAAGTTAGGATAAAAGTATGGTTGTTCAACATATTTTTCCAGGACATAGGTATATTGACTAAATAAATTGCTCATATCAGGTTTAGGAGCAATGCTATATAACACATAAGCCCTGTGAGTCAAAAAAGCTAAAAATAGACTAATAATCAGATAAGGAATAAGA
>CAMFRJ010000166.1 GCA_945981915.1 uncultured Erysipelotrichaceae bacterium | reverse complement strand
TAAGAGACAGATATGAAACTCAGGCTAGAGCTGTATATGTAAGGGTACAATCTGAATATGCAAAAGCTTATGCGGCAGCGGATAATAGAAGTGGAGTTACAATTGAACCATCAAAAGTATATAATAAATTAGAAGCAGATGATGTATTAGTTGATAATATTAAATATAAAGTAAATACTAAAGGAAATAATGTAACAGATGTTTCATGTACAATTAAAATTGATACTTCAGATCCAGGTAAAGTAGTATTGGTTGAGTCAAATAAGAAAATAACAGTGGATGCATCAGAATTAAGTGGAAGTGGTGTATCTGTATTGACTAAACCTAGTTCCTCAAAGTAATTACTATAAAGTAATAGTCCTCCTATGAGGACTATTACTTTATTCTCGGAAAAGAGTTGTTAATATGAAGAAAAAAAGAAATAGTTCAGGATTTACTTTGATTGAAATTATCGTTGTTGTGGTCATATTATCAGTGCTTTTGGCAGTTGCAGTTCCTGCGGTTATGACTTATTTAAAAGAAGCAGATGAACAAAAATATGTTGCAACTGCAAAAGCAGGATATGATGCCGCAATAACGGGTGTTGTGAAAATGCAAGCAGGATTAACAAATTATCAGACATATTCAGCTATGTTAGAAGATATTGTTGATAACAACGAAGAGTTTGCGCAGAAAGCGGATAGCAATGTTCAAGCGAAAATTATTTCTATAGCTTTAAGTAGTACTGCTGATAGTGATGCGGATGCAAATAATTATGAAGTTTATTATGGAAAATGGAGTAATGGTAGGTCCAATAGAAAAAACGAAAAAAAATTCAATCCAAAACATATTGCTTCGTGTCAAGTGATTTATGAACTTAAACAGAATGAGAAATATATGTATGTGACGATTTATTCAAATAAAACTACAACTGTAAGATATAGAAGAAGTCATAATAATCCACCTGGTGCAAATGACTGGATTGATGAATAGCACATCTTTGTGCTATTTTCTTTTTTTGATTAATTTTTTTTAGAAATATATAAAAAATGAAGATATTTATCTGTATTTGCGTTATAATAAAGAGTGAATGAATGTATATGTATGATAGAAAGGGATAAATGATGGAAGCAGTGTTGATTTTGATGTATGTATATGCGTTTGTGGTTGGTTGTTGTATGGCTAGCTTTATCAATGTTGTCATTTATCGTGTTCCTTTAGGAATCAGTGTTGCAAAAGGGAGAAGTTTTTGCCCTTCATGTCAGCATCAATTACATGCTTTAGATTTGATTCCTATTTTAAGTTATATATGTTTAGGTGGAAAATGTCGTTATTGTCATGAACATATTGGCATGCGTGATACATTATTAGAACTATTAGGTGGATTATTAGGAATGTTATGTTTCTATCGATATGGTTTTTCTATGATGACAGTGATTGCATTTGCATTTGTTATGTTGTTACAGGCGATTGCTTTTATTGATTTAGATACGATGGAAATTCCTAATGGATTGGTTGTTGGATGTTTTATCATAGGTTTTATAAGCATCCCTTTTTTACATATCGATATGATAAGTAGAATAATAGGAATATTTATAGTCAGTGTTCCTTTAATTGTATTAAATATGGTAATTCCTGATGCTTTTGGTGGTGGAGATATCAAATTATTGGCAGCTTGTGGTTTTTTTATGGGATGGGTCAATGTTTTGATTGGGATGTTCATTGCTGTTTTATTAGCAGGAGGTTATGCCATATATTTGATGTTAAGTCATAAGATTGATAAAGGTGGGCATATAGCCTTTGGACCATATTTATGTATTGGTATGTTTATATCATTACTGTATGGTAGTCAACTATTAAGTTCCTATTTAAGTTTGTTTGGATTATAAAGGAGAAGCATATGGCAACGTTTAGATATACTGCAAAAGATATCAATTCTAAAAAAATAACGGGTAAAGCAGAAGCAAATTCACGTGAAGAACTTGTTGCGATGCTTCGTTTACAAAATTTATTTCTTTTGAAATGTAAGAATATTGATAAAGTTGAAAAGAAACAGAAGATGAAAAATAAAGAATTAAGTGAATTTTGTAGAGAATTAGGTGCCATGATTTCATCTGGTATTTCTTTGATCATGGCTATGAATATTCTTACGAAAAGAGCGACAAATCAAAAAAGTAAAGAAATATATAAAGAAATCTATGTCAAATTACAACAAGGCTTGTCTTTTTCAGATACGCTAGCGAGTATGCCAGGAGTTTTTCCTCCTTTGATGATCAATATGTTTAGAGCTAGTGAATCAACTGGAATGATGGATGTCACTGCTAAAAAATTAGCAGTTCAATTTGATAAGGATAACAAATTACAAAATAAAGTGAGAAGTGCTATGCTTTATCCAATGATCTTAATCGTTGTCACAGTCGTCGTTGTGATTGCTGTTTTTACATTGATCTTGCCTAGCTTCTTTGATGTTTTTGGAGATATTGAATTACCATTGATTACTCAGATCATGTTTGCTATTTCAAAAGCAATGTTGGCGCATTGGGAGTGGTTCTTAATTGGTATTTTACTTATTATTTTTATCATGACAATGTTAATGAAAGTACCAAAGATCAGATTTTCATGGGATAAATTTAAAGTTCACGCTCCTAAGATTGGTTACTTAACGAGAATTATCTATACAGCAAGATTTGCCAGAAGTATGTCATCGCTTTATACAAGTGGTGTTTCTATGTTAAATTCATTAGCTTTAGCGAAAGCAACAATTAATAATAGTTATGTAGAAAGTCAATTTGATGAAGTCATTAGTCAGGTTCGAAGTGGAACAAGCTTATCACAAGCAGTTTCTATTATAGATGGTTTTGATCCTAAATTATCAAGTTCTATTTATATAGGGGAAGAAAGTGGTCAATTAGATCAGATGTTGACAAATGTTGCTGATGATTTTGATTATGAAGCCGAATTAGCAACAGAAAAAATGGTGACTTTTTTACAGCCACTTATGATCATTATTTTAGGATTTGTGATTGGAACTATCATCATATCCGTCATACTTCCTATGTATACATTATATGGAAGCATTGGTGCTTAGTCAGGAGGAATGAATATGAAAGGTGCAAGTGTTTTATATATCTCTAATCAATGTATTTCTGTTGTTGAAGCAGAAGTGAAAAGAGACGCTATGAAGATTATTGATTGTTTTCAGATTCCTCTTAAAGAAGGAACAATGTTAAATGGTGTGATTATTGATGATAATGAACTGAAAAACGCATTATCTCAAGTTCGTGAAAGAGGAATTGAAGATGTTCATTTGATTGTCGATAGTGCCAAGATCATTGCTAAAACAGCCAGTGTTCCAAGAATGAAAGAAAGTGAACTTATTCAATTTGTAAAAGATGAATTATCTTCTGTTGATTCATCACCAGAAGATAATGTTTATGATTTTTCTTATTTGTGTCCTGATAATAATATCAAAGGTGCAAGTAAGATCTTATGTGTGAGTGTAGATAGAGAATTTATTGAAAATTATTTAAATATTTTTAAGGAAGTTGAAATTGATATTTTAAGTATTGATTATGCAATCAACTCTTTAATTTCTTTAGTTAAGAAATTACCAGGATTTATTGATAAGACATATGCAATCTCTCAAATAGATGGTCAAAATATGATTAGTGCTCTATTTGTCAATAATGAATATACTTTGACAAATAGAACTCGTATTTTTGCAAGTAGAGGGACTGAAGAATATGAAAATGAATTAATTGGTACAGTTTCTCAATTAAAGCAGTTTGCTTCTTCTAGTAGCCAAGATAAGCCAATTAGTGATTTATATTTCTTTGGATTAAATAGAGAAGAAGAAATGAGTGTCTTTAGTAAAATGAGCGAAGTTGCTGGTTTACCAGCACATCGCTTACCTGCTTCAAAAGCTATTTATGTAGAAAAAAAAGATGTTCAATTTGATATCAATGATTATGCTTATTGCATAGGATATTTCAATAGAAAGTGAGGTCGTGAAATGTTTTATCGAATAGAGAAAAAAGAATTAGATTTATTAGCGGCCTACAATCGTCATGATGGTCCAACACCTTTTGAATTATTTCTCAAAAGATTTGGGATACCATTATTATCTGTCTCTTATAC